>CAZSAX010000033.1:0-18241 GCA_964605075.1 uncultured Oscillospiraceae bacterium | reverse complement strand
CCAGCCGGACTATGTCCCGGTCGGCGATGACCAGAAGCAGCACGTGGAGCTCACCCGTGACGTGGCCCACCGCTTCAACGGTGTTTACGGCGACGTGTTCAAGGTCCCCGAACCCTACATCCCCAAGGTCGGCGCCCGGGTCATGGATCTGCTGAATCCCACCAGCAAAATGTCCAAGTCCGATGATATCGGCAACGGCCGCGTCTGCCTGATGGATAAGCCCGAGGATATCATGCGCAAATTCAAGCGCGCCGTCACCGACAGCGAAACCGGTGCCAACTGTGTCCGCTATGACGCCGCAGAAAAGCCCGGCGTTGCCAACCTCATGCAGATCTATTCCGCCACCACCGGCAAAAACTTCGAGACCATTGAAGCCGAATTTGCCGGCCAGGGCTACGGCGCTTTCAAAACGGCCGTGGGCGAAAGCGTCGTGGAGATGCTCCGTCCCATCCGGGAGGAAGCCGGCCGCATCATGAAGGATAAGGCTTACCTGGAAAATCTCTGCCGCAGCGGTGCGGAGAAGGCCTCCTATGTGGCCAGCAAAACGCTTCGGAAAGTTTATAAAAAAGTGGGCCTTGTGGCCCGGTAAAAGCGATGGGGGCTATGGAAAAAGCATAGCCCCCATCATGATAAGCAGCTCTTTTTCGCCGCTTTCTCTGTACATCAAATATAATATCAAAAGCAGCAGGAGGTCCTCGGTCTCAAGATCGATGGCCTCCAGCTTTTTTAAAAATGGCATCAACCGCTGGGCAAGCCCTTCGTTGGCAGCCGGAACCCGGCTGTCCTTCTCTGGGCCATGGGCTGAGCTCCCTGCCGGCATTGGCAAAGCATGCCCTCTGTCGCTTCGATACGAACCGCTATAAGCCAGATGACTCACCCCCGTATTCCTTCATCACTGTGCCGGCCAGACGAAGCATCCGGGAAACGCGCAGCGCCTTTTCCAGCTTCTCCTGCCGCCCTGGGCGCAGATAGGGACGCATGGCCAGCAACAGCGCCTCGGATTTGCTCTGCTTCCCTCCGCCGCCCATGAGCTTTTCCATCACGCTCCCAAGGCCGCCGGAGAGCGCTCTCTGGTCAGAGACAGTGCCTTCCGCATCCGTCAGCACGGACGGCACTGAAGCATCCGCCTTGTTCAGACCTGCGCCGCCCATAAGCTGCGTGGCCAGGCTGCTGATTTTCTCCATCTGCTGAGGATCGGACAGAATCGCGCCGAGCCTGGCTTCCAGACCTTCATCCATCCGGCTTCACCGCCTTTCGGACCTGGGCCGCCATCCGCTGTCCTTCCGGCGTGGAAAGCACCCTCTGGAGCATGGCAGACAAGGCCGCCGCATCCCCCTGCTGCGCTGCCTTTTCCAGCGCCGTCTGGTCTACCATTTCTGCGATCCGCTTACCATCCGGCCCGTCTGCCAGCTGCTGAAGCACATCCCGGTTCTTTCCCTTAAGCAGCGCCTCGCTGTATTTTCCGATATCCATCGAAACACCCCCTCCCCATCGACCCATTCTATGCAGGCCGAGGGAAGGGGGTGTCAGTTTTATGGGAAATCAGTAAAGATAATCGTAAAGGCTGTGCAGCATCTTGGCCACTTCCGCGCGGGTCGCGCCCAGCTGCGGGCCAAAGCTGCCGTCGGTATAACCGTTGATAACGCCGATATTCGTCATGGCGTTTACGGCGTCCACCGCGTAACTGCTGATCTTGTCTGCATCCGTAAAGTTCTTGGATGCCGTGGTGGATACGTTAATACCCAGATATTGGGTCATGTAGTTATACAGCATCACGCAGATGTCCTGACGGCTGATGTAGCCATAAGGCGCAAAGCTTGCGCTGCTTCGGCCATTGACAATATCCTGCATGTAGGCCCACTGCACGTAACCGTAATAGTACTGCCCGCTTTCAATATCCGTAAAGCCGCCGCTGTAAACATTCAAAAGAGATTTTCCGTTATGCGAAGAGCAGATATAGCCGCTGTAGCCATTGTACTTGACCTTATACCACAGAAGGCCGTCGCTGCCGGTCGTGCTGCCGGTAACTGTGACCAGACGACCGGGAATATCAATGGTCACAAGCGGCGTATACGTGGTGCCCGCTCCGCTGCGGATATTGATGACAGAGCCGCTGGAATAGGCCAGCGTACCGCTGTAATTCTCCAGCTGAGAGCTGAGGCCGGCAAAGCGGCCCAAAACCGTCACCAGCATACCGCGGGTCATCTTGTTTTTGGGCTCAAAGGTGGTATCGGTCACACCCTTGAAAAGGTCGTTGCTGTAAACAAAGACAACATCGCTGTCAAACCAGTCACTGTCGGACACATCGGTAAAGGGCAGGTTCACGGTGAAGCTGGCCGTAATGCTGTGATCGCCGCTGACATCGTTAAAGGTGTAGCTTTCCACCGCGCCGACACTCACACCGTCCACCAGAACATCCGCGATCTTATAGCCGCTGAGGTGCTCAATCTGAAAACTGAAGTCCTCTCCATCCGCAACGTCCACCACGCCGCTGGGCGAGATGACGCCGTTTTCGGTCTGGTAGTCTGCCGTGATCTTATGGAAGCTGCCCAGCGTGACGTTATAGGTCGCGATATCGCTGCGCAGACTGTCGTTACCCACGGCAAAACACTTGATCGTGGTTGCCTCGCTGATCACAAAGCTGATGTCCTCCAGCCCGGCCGTCAGATCATTCAGGGGGATCTTTTTGCTCTGCAGCGTGGGTTCCGTGCCGTCCAGCGTGTAATAAACATACTCCGCACCTTCCGAGAACAGAGAGAGCCTGGACCCGGTCTGCACCTTTGTTCCGTGCAGCGCACCGCTTACCAGCGACAGAAGCGGAACTTCCGCCTTCTCCACCGTAACGATCTGCGTAAGATGGAAGCTGTCATTATAATCCGTTCCGGGATCCACAAAGGCCCGCACCGTTGTTGTGGCCGTTAGTACAAAGGGCTCTGTGTACCTGGCGGAGGAGGTCGTGGGCTCCGTGCCGTCGGTAGTGTAATAAATCGCGTTGCCGCTCTCGTGGCTGAGCGTGACAAGAATGGCGGAAGCATCGGCATTGGTGCTGAGGCTGATATCCGGCGCGCTGATCCAGCCGTCCTCATCGATGGGAACGTTGGGATCAGGGGTGTAGGTTACCGCGGTGCCATATGTACGGCGGTAAATATAATAGCTGTGATTGACAAAATAATAGTTCTGGAACGCTGTGAGCGTGCTCTGTGCATCATAGCGCTTACCGGGAATAAGCTCGCCGTAAACCGTCACGCGCATCTTGGCCGGCGTCTGCTCGGTGATCTCAATGGAAACAATGTTGCCATTGGCATCATAGCCAATGTCCGTGACCAGGATCACGTGGGTGGAGCAGTCATTGATGCAGTCGCCCAGCTGCACCTGCGTATAGCTGTTGCCGATCTTCTGGCTGACCGCCGCATTGCCGATGCCGCTGCAGACCCGGCGATAGTTCAGCTGCCAGGCCCAGGAAACAAAACCGGAACAGTCGCTGCCGTAGTAAGGCGCCGTGTTGCCATAGGTGGAATAACTGGTGTACATTTTGCTGCTGGTGTCATTCACCGCAGAAAGGAAGCCGCCGATGCTCAAATCCCAGCCCACATAGCCGCCCTGGACCGCCTGGGCATAAGGAATGCCCCGATAGGTCTTTCCGGATACGAAAGAATAGGCTGTTGAATTATCTGTGGCCTTCACGCTCCGCCCGGCCCAGCTGATAATGTTGGCCTTGGGCGTCCAGAGGACCTCCGACATCTGCCGGGCCCGCAGGGCAATGTTGTATTGGTTATCGGTGGCTTTACCGTTGGTCAGCGCCGTGGTGTACACCAGACTGGCCCGGGCCGTGCTTGTGCCATCCGTCGCAGGAACAAGTTCCTCCTGATGTGCCAGATATTCCTCCGATTCAAAATACGCATATTCCAGCGCCAGCTCTTCTTCCATGGTCAGGCCGGTATCGATATCCTCCTGGGGATGCAGGGAATACTCCACCAGGTTGATCGCTCCGTCAAACAGTGCTTTAAGCTCTGTCTGCCAGGTACCGTTCTGACTGATGACCAAATAGCCGCTGTCGGTATAGCAGCTTTCAATATCCGACAGAAGAAGCTCCGTGCCGGCCCAGAGGCTGCGCTCAAACGCCTTGCCGGTGAGATAAAGGTTGCCGTACTCCGTGGGGATCAGTCCCGTCACGTTCGCCGGCGCATCCAGCTGGGTAAGCTTTTCCGTCAGCGTATCATAACACCAGGCCTTATTGTCCGCCAGGAAGCGAAGCTCCCGGCCGATCACATACATCTGAAGAATATAGGAATCATAAGAAAGAACGGTTTCCGAGCTGCCGCCGGTCTCCGGAACGCGCATAACACCGACAAAGGGAACGGTATAATACAGCCAGCCGTCCACAAGATTCAGATTGCCCGCGCCGTAATCATCCGCCAGAAGCGTCAGCACACCGTCAGCGTCCTTCCAGACGCCATTTTCACTGTAATAAAAACCGCTGGCCGCCGTGAGCATGATGCCGCCATTCAAAATGTTGACATCCGTGTTGCCCGGGATCTGCCAGAGCTGGGGAAGGATCTCGGGCTCCTGGGCCGCCGGCGTCTCTTCCGGCGTTTCGGAAGCCTCCGGACTGGGCTCCGGAGTCACTTCCGGCTCCGGGGTCACTTCCGGCGCCGCCGTTTCTTCGGGGACAGGTTCCGCCGTCACCACAGGACTGGGCTCCGGGGTCACTTCCGCCTCAGGCGTGGTCTCCGGCGCTTCTTCCGGCACAGAGCCCTCCTCTTCCGTCACGGAAGCGGCCGGTTCCTGCGCGCTCGGCACTTCCTCCGCCGACTCGCTCTCCACCGCCAGCGCAGGCGCTGCCGTTGTCAAAAGCATAAGGATCGCCAGAAATATTGTCAGATATCTTCGGAAGCTTGTCATGGGCTCCTCCGTTCGCATATGTATAGCATGTCGATTTTAGTTTATTCAGTATACCACCTGTACACTATATTTTCAAGATAAATTTGTTTCCATTTTGTTACTATTGTTAAACTACGAAATTAAAAAACTCTCTGCCGCAGCAGAGAGTTTCTTATCATTAAATCACGCGCACCCGCTTCACGGCCGGTACCGCCTGGATTTTTTCCAGTATATCTTCCCCGGGCCGGGCCCCAAGGTCAATGATGGTATAGGCCACATCGCCTCTTGCTTTATTGATCATGTGCTCCACGTTGATGTTGGCCTCGCCGATAAGATCCAGGAAGCTGTTGAGCATCCGGGGCACATTCTCGTGGATCACACACAGGCGGCAAACCCCTTCCCGATCCAAACTCACGTTGGGCAGATTGACGGAGTTTTTGGTGTTGCCGTTCAGAAGGTAATCCGCCAGCTCCTGGGCCGCCATCACAGCGCATTTTTCCTCACTCTCGGGGGTGGAGGCACCCAGGTGGGGCGTGGCAATAACGCCCTTGATCCCAACGATCTTGCTGTTGGGGAAATCGGTGATGTAGTTGGCCACCTTGCCGTAGCTCAGCGCGGCGATCATGGCATCGTCATCCACCAGCTCGCCCCGGGCCAGATTGATCACGCGCACGCCGCTCTTCATTTTTGCGATCTCCGCCGCCCCGATCATGTGATGGGTTTCCGGCGTATAGTGTACCTGCACCAGCACATAGTCGCTCTGGCGGAAAATGGTCTCAATATCCGCCGCATGCTTCACCTTGCGGCTCAGCCGCCAGGCTGCATCAATGGACATATACGGGTCATAGCCCCACACGGTCATGCCCAGTTCGGTGGCCGCGTTGGCAATGCGGGAGCCAATGGCGCCCAGGCCAATGATGCCCAGGGTCTTGCCCATGATCTCCGGGCCCACAAAGGCCGCCTTGCCCTTTTCCACCGCAGTGCCCAGCTCCGGCTCACCGGCGATTTCCCGGACCCAGTTGATGCCCTCCACCAAATTCCGGGAGGACAGGATCAGCGCGCAGATGGCCAGTTCCTTCACCGCTTCGGCGTTGGCGCCGGCAGTATTGAAAACAGCAATGCCCTGCTCGGTGCAGCGGGCAATGGGAACATTGTCCGTGCCGACCCCCGCCCGGGCAATGGCCAGAAGCCGGTCGCCAAATTCCGCATCATGCAGCTTGGCGGAGCGGATCAGAAGCCCGTCGGGGGTTTCCGCGTTCACATTCAGAATAAGGCCGTTGGCAGCCAGTTCATCCAGCCCCTGCTGGGCGATATTGTTCATGGTTTTGATCTCAAGCATGGTGCTTCACCTCAAAGTCTTTCATAAATTCCACCAACGCCTTCACGCCTTCCATGGGCTGGGCATTGTACAGCGAAGCCCGGATGCCGCCCACGCTGCGGTGGCCCTTAAGATTCATCAGGCCCCGGCTCTGGGCTTCCTTGGCAAACAGCGCATCCAGTTCGCTGTCGCCGGTACGGAAGGTGATATTCATATCGCTGCGGGCCTCCGGCCGGGCGCAGCCTTTGTAAAGGCGGGAATTGTCAATAACATCATATACAAGCTGTGCCTTTTCGTGCTTGATGGCCTCCATGCCGACCACACCCCCCTGCTTCTCCAGCCATTCCAGGGTCAGGCCCAGCATATAGATGCACCAGCAAGGCGGTGTGTTGTACATGCTGTCCTTGTCGATCATGGTCTTGTAGCTCATCATCAGCGGGGTGATGGGCAGTTCGTGCCCCGCCAGACGCTTATCGATAATGACAACCGTCACACCGGCCGGTGCCATATTTTTCTGGGCGCCGGCATACACGATGCCATATCGGGAGATATCCATGGGCCGGGACAGGATCTCCGAGCTCACGTCGCACACCAGAGGCGACTTCGTTTCGGGCACATAGTTCCAGGCCGTGCCATAGATGGTGTTGTTGGCACAATAATAGAAATACTTTGCGCCTTCGGTCAGCGACAGCGCCGCCTGCTGCGGGATATAGCTATGGTTTTCGTCTTCCGAAGACGCGGCAATGTTGACGCAGCCGTACTTTTTGGCTTCCTTCATGGCAATGTTGGAGAAATTGCCGGTCACAGCATAATCCGCCACGCCGTTTTCCCCCATCAGGTTCAGGGGGATCATGGAAAACTGCAGACTGGCGCCTCCCTGCAAAAACAGGATCTCATGGGTATCCGGCACACACAGCGCCGCCTTGAGCTTTGCCTTTGTGGAATCAAAAATTTCCTGAAAAAAGCTGCTGCGATGGCTCATCTCCATCACCGACATGCCGCTTCCCTTGTAATTTGAAATTTCAGCCGCCGCCTTTTCCAGTACCTCCAGCGGAAGCACGGACGGTCCGGCCGAGAAATTGAAAACGTTTTCTCTTGTCATGAGAAACACCTCTTTTATCAAAACGATAATATATTATTATATTACGATTCCGTGCAGAATGCAAACAATTACGCTTCCACACACCGGCCAAGAAGCCGTTCCCCCTCGATACCTATGATCTCGACCGGGCGCACAGAGCCCTTCTCCTGGTCAGCATCCACCTTCACCAGGCAGTAATTGTCCCCATGCCCTTCCCGGGGATGCTCGAACAGAACCGACAGCGTCTGCCCAACAAAGCGTTCCAGATACTGCTGCTGCAGCCGCTTCACCACTTCGTTGGCCCGATGCACCCGGGCCTCCTTTTCCGCCTTTGTCAGCTGCCCCTCCATAACCGCCGCCTTGGTTCCGGGACGGATGGAGTACGGGAAACAGTGCACAAAGGAAAACGCGCATGTCTCCAGAAAGGCCAGCGTCGTCTGAAAATCCGCTTCACTTTCTCCGGGGAAGCCGGCAATCAGATCCGCCGTCAGCGAACAATTGGGAAAATAGCGTTCCAGGAGCTTACATACCTCGTAAAAACGGGCCGTATCATACTTCCGGTTCATGCGGCGCAGCGTATCGTCACAGCCGGATTGCAGAGACAGATGGAAGTGGGGACAAATCCGCCCCACCGATGCCAGCTTCCGGCAGAAGTCCTCCGTCACCACCGTGGGTTCCAGCGAACCAAGATGGATACGGACGCCGGGTGCCGCCTCCGCAATGGCCAGGATCACATCCGCCAGATCGGGCTTTCCCGGCAGATCTTTGCCATAAGAGGCGATCTCGATGCCGGTCACAACGATTTCCTTAAAGCCATCCTCACAGAGTCCCGCCGCCTGTTTTCTCGCCTCTTCCATGGGCAGGGAACGCACACGCCCGCGACTGTAGGGAATAACACAGTAGGTACAGAAATTATCGCAGCCATCCTGGATCTTCATCATGGCCCGGGTGCGGCCGGAAACCGCACCGGCGGGAAGGATCTCCATCCAACGGCGCTTGAACGGATCATCCACGCTTTCCGCCGGCAGACGCTCCAAAACAGCATCCACCAATTTGGCCCGATCCGCACTGCCGAACACAATGTCGGCGCCCATCTCCTTTACCATATCCGGCTCAATCTGGGAAAAACAGCCGCACACCGCCACCAGTGCCCCGGGGTGGGCCTCCGCCAGCCGGCGCACCGCCTGCCGGGATTTCCGACCCGCTTCCGCCGTGACGGCGCAGGTGTTTATGATGACCACATCGGCGGCTTCATCGGCACAGGGCCGCGCACCACGCTGCTGCAGCAGGGTCTCCATGGCCTGTGTTTCATATTGATTCACCTTGCAGCCCAAGGTGTAGATAGCATATCGAATCATTCTTGTCATTTCTTCCCCATTGTTTTATAATGCATGCGGTGATTGATTATGAAAGCATATTTGGATAACGCCGCCACTACGGTTGTCTGCCCGGAGGCCGCCCAGGCGGCTCTGCGCGTCATGACGGAAAATTTCGGCAACCCCAGCTCCACTCACGGCCCCGGGCGGGCCGCCCGGGAAGAGCTGAAGAAAGCCCGGGAAATCATTGCGAAAAGCATTTCCGCCCTGCCCGAGGAGATCTTCTTTACCTCCGGCGGCACAGAAGCGGACAACTGGGCCATCCGCAGCGGCGCCCATCTGCAGCGCCACAAAGGCCGCCACATCATCTCCTCCACCGCCGAGCACGACGCCGTGCGCAAATCGCTGGATGAACTGGAGGCTCAGGGTTATGAGGTGACACGCCTGTCCCCCGGCCCGGACGGATCCATTTCTCCGGAATCGCTGGCCGCCGCCCTGCGGAAGGATACAGTTCTTGTAAGCCTGATGCTGGTGAATAACGAGACCGGCGCCGTCAGCGATATTGCTGCCTTTGCCAAGGCCATCAAGGCCGCCGGCTGTCCCGCCCTCCTGCACACCGACGCTGTACAGGGCTATCTCAAAATGCCTGTTCGGGCCAAGACGCTTGGCGCCGATATGATCAGCCTTTCCGGTCATAAGATCAACGCGCCCAAAGGGGTTGGCGCGCTCTATGTGCGAAAGGGTCTGAAGCTTCCGCCGCTGCTGCTGGGCGGCGGCCAGGAAAACAGCCTTCGTTCCGGCACGGAAGGACTGCCCGGCATCGCAGCTTTTGCCGCCGCGGCCCAGGCCGCCATGGCGGATAAAGATGCCGCAGCCCGCATGCAGGCCCTGCGGCAGCGGGTCATCGCGCGGCTGAGCGCCGAACGAGAGGAGCTTGTCGTCATCGGCGGCGGCGCGCCCCATCTTCTCAATATTTCGCTGCCCGGCTATCGGAGCGAAGTCCTGCTCAACGCCCTGGATGCCCGGGGGGTCAGTGTTTCCAAGGGCTCCGCCTGCAAGCGGGGCGCCCGGAGCCATGTGCTGGAGGCCATGGGCCTGCCGGCCCGGGTCATTGACGGCGCCATCCGTGTTTCCTTCTGCCGGCTGACAACGGAAGAAGAGGCCGATTATTTCTGCGACTGCCTGTTGGAAACCTGGCAGAGTCTGATCAAAACATAATTAAAAATAGCGCAATTTCTTCTATAACGCAAGAGGCAGGGGTGTTCTCCCCTGCCTCTTTGATATTAAAATCAGTTATTTATGTATTTCGTGACAGCTTCACCATACTCGTTGGGGTCGGCGGAAACGGTCAGCGTGAAGGTGATATCGTTCTTCGCGCCAAACACATCCATCCACTCCAGCAGAGCCGCCAGGTCTTCCGCGCTGCAGCTGCCAACGATCTTAAACAGGTTATCAATGAAGACATGGGTGATATCATAGTTGCCGGCGGCCAGACCGCTCAGGAAACCACGCATGAGTTCAGGAGAACCCACCGCATATTCTTCGGCGTGCACAAGACGCGCCTGATAGGGGATGTCGTACGTAAGGGCCTTCTTCGGCTCAATGCAGACCACATTGCCCTGCTCCTGCTCCACAGCCTTGCAGACGAGATCCACCAGAGTTTTCGTTTTGCCGGAACCTTTATGACCCATGATAAGCTTAACCAAGATTACCACGCTCCTTCGTTCGTTATTGTATATAGTTACGTTTGTATTTTACCATTAAAGCATAAGCAGTGCAACCAAAATCTTTCAAAGTTTTAAAAATTCCCAGAGAAAATGGCCGCCTGACTCCGCAGCGGCCATTTTTCTCATGTGCCGGGCTTGCCCAGCATCCGGAACATATTCTTTTTGTAGGCTTCCACCCCGGGCTGATCAAAAGGATTGACGCCCAGCATATAACCGGAAATGGCACAGCTCATCTCAAAGAAGCACACCAGTTCCGCAAAACCGGCCTCATCCCGCAGCGGCACACTCACGCCGATATTGGGAACGCCGCCGGCCACATGTGCATTTTTCACCGCCTCCATGGCGATCTTGCTGATCTCGGCAAAGCCCCGGCCAGCCAGATAGTTCAGGCCATCTGCATCTCCCATGACAAAAGGCATGGAATAATCTCTCCGGGGTCGTTCAAAACTAACGACCGTTTCCATCAGCGTCCGGGGGCCGTCCTGAATATACTGCCCCATGGAATGAAGATCGGCGTTATACTCCACCGACGCCGGATAGATACCCACACCGTTTTTGCCTTCACTCTCACCGAAAAGCTGTTTCCACCACTCTGCAAAGAAGCGGAAGCTGGGTTCATAGCTGGCCAGGATCTCGATGGTCTTGCCCCGGGTATAAAGGGCATTCCGCACCGCCGCATACTGCCAGGCAGGGTTTTCCGGGTTGCGCAGATCCAGCTCATAAAGGCTCTGGGCCGCCGTGTTGACAATGGTCTTCACATCCACACCGGCCGCCGCCATAGGCAGCAGACCAACGGCAGACAGAACGCTGAAGCGTCCGCCTACATCGTCCGGAACCACAAAACTCTCGTAATCCTCCGCATCGGCAATGCTCTTCAGAACGCCTTTGTTGGCGTCCGTGGTAGCATAAATGCGTTTGCGGGCCCCGGAACCATATTTTTTCTCCAAAAGGCCCCGGAACACCCGGAAAGCCGCCGCCGGCTCCAGCGTGGTGCCGGATTTGGAGATAACGTTGATGGAAAAATCCCGGTCGCCCAGCTGTTCGATCTTGTCGTTAAGATCGTCCGCAGAAAGGCCGGTGCCGGCAAAAATGATCTCCGTGCCGCCCTTGGGTTTGATCAGGTCGATACCGGCCCGGGCGCCCAGATAGCTGCCTCCGATACCAACGACCACCAGAACTTCGCTGTTGTCCCGGATCCGATCCGCAGCCGTCATGATCTGCTTGAGCTCATCGCCCTGCACACGCCGGGGAAGATGACGCCAACCGGTAAACTCGGCGCCGGCCCAGGTTCCTTCCGACAGCACCCGGTGGGCCAGACCCGCCGCGCCGTAATCGGGAGGAGTATTCTCCAAAAATCCCAGTGCGCCAGATAAATCCACTTTAACCATAAGAAGGCCTCCTGCCCCAAGATATGGTGGTATTATACAACGTTGAAAACCATTTTTCAAGACAGTATTTTTTGTGAAAGTGGGGCAAGAAGCTTAGTTTCTCCTGTCTTTTTTACATAAAATGGGGAATTCATCCCTGTTGAAAGCCAAAAGTTCGGCCCAAAAGCTCTTTATAGAGCTGCCAGAAGCTCTGTCTCTCCACCGCGGACGCCGCCCGGACCGGGATCTGCGCCAGGAGTTCATCCCCCACACGGACACTGAGCATCCCCAGCGGCTGGCCCTCCGCCACCGGTGCCGTCACGCTGGATTCCAGCTCCAGATCATAAGACACCGCCGTACCGCTCCCTTTTTTCACCAGCATGGTCTCCGGACCGTCATAAACCGGCTGCAGACAGTCCGTTTCTCCCAGTTCCACGGCTACCGGCGGCAGCGCCTGGGGCGGACGCAGAGGGATGAGTTCATAATTGGCAAAGGCATAGTTCAAAAGTGTTTGACAGCTTTCAAAGCGTTCCGCCGAAGTCTGGGCATGCAGCACCACCGCGATATACTCCACGCCATCCCGTTCTGCTGTGGCACTGAGGCAATACATTGCCCTGGAAGTAAAGCCCGTTTTTAAACCCGTGGCACCGTCGTAACTGTAAATCAGACGATTTGTATTGGAAAGACCAAAGGCTCCGTTCCGGGCCGTATCCATCCAGACGGTGGTGTATTGTTTAATGTCCTCATGCTGGATCAGCTCCCGGCTCATCAGCGCTATATCATAAGCACTGGTGTAGTGATCGTCATCCTCCATAAGCCCGGTACAGTTGGTAAAATGCGTATCCGCCATGCCCAGCTCTCCGGCACGCTCGTTCATACGGCGCACAAAGGCTTCCTCCGAGCCGGCAATGTGCTCCGCCAGCGCCACCGCACAGTCATTCGCGCTGACAACGGCCACACACTTCAGCATTTCATCCACCGTCATCTGCTCTCCTTCTTCCAGCCAGATCTGGCTGCCGCCCATGGAGGCAGCCCGGGCCGATGCCGTTACCACGGTATCATAGCCGATGACCCCGGCTTCGATGGCCTCCATCACCAGAAGCATGGTCATCACCTTTGTGACGCTGGCCGGCGAGTAATGGCTGTGGGCGTCCTTTTCATATAAAAGCGCCCCGGTGCTTTTTTCCATCAGAACAGCCGCCGGGGCGGCCACGGAAACCGCTTCCTCCCCCAGCGTCTCTATCGCCCAACACGGTGTGGAAAGCATGCAGATCGTCAATACCAGCGCCATCAGTTTTTTCATAAAACACACCCCCATATCACCATGGATATGGGGGCATGGACAACTTTATGAAGAAAATGTTACCGCATATTCAGCCGCGCTGGATAATGCGAAATAAACAGGCACTGCAAAAAGCTTGCATTATCAATGTTTTGCACATTTTCAACAAGTTTTTGAACATTGATTAAAAACTGAATATCCGACAAAATATGCAGCATTTTCACCAAAATGTAACTCTTTTTACGAATATTATGCAAAATTTAACATGGAATCAAAGTTCCTTGTACATGGCCGGCGCATCAGTTTTCGACACATTTTCCGCCACGGAAAGCACCTGCACACAGGTACGCCGCTCCCCGAAGCGGATTTCGATCACATCCCCGGGTTTTACCTCCCGGGACGCCTTGGCAACCGTGCCGTTCACCGTCACGCGACCGCCGTCGCAGGCTTCGTTGGCCACGGTGCGGCGCTTTATCAGCCGGGAAATTTTCAGATATTTGTCAAGTCTCATAATATGCTCCTGAAAAAGGCTGCGGCGTGAGCTGAGCCCACGCCGCGTCAGACCGTATGATGATTATTTCGCAACGGCTTCCTTCAGGGCCTTGCCGGCCTTGAACTGAGGAACCTTGGAAGCAGCAATCTTGATCTCTTCCTTGGTCTTGGGGTTGCGGCCGATGCGCTCGCCGCGGGTCTTCACTTCAAAAGCGCCGAAGCCAACCAGCTGGACCTTTTCGCCCTTGGCGAGGGTATCAACAATGGCATCGAGAGCGGCGTTGACAGCCTTCTCGCAGCTCTTCTTGGGGAGCTCGGTCTTAGCGACGACTTCAGCGATGAGTTCTGCTTTGTTCATGGTTAATCCTCCTAGTATTTGACGGCAGAGCCGTCCTCTTTTGTATTATAGAATTTGCTCCTGCAAACTTCTACGGAATTAAGTCTTTCCTTTGGCCATCTGCCAAAGCTCTTCCTGCTGCTCCAGGCTCATGGCCTCCAGGTCCTTCCCCTGCCGGGCGGCTTCCTGCTCCATAAAATCAAAACGTTTCACAAAACGATCACAGCTTCCATGCAGCGCCTGTTCCGGATCCACATCCAAAAAACGAGCCAGATTCACGCAGGCAGCCAAAAGATCTCCCAGCTCACCGGCCACATCACCGCCCTGGGCGATGGCATCATCCAGTTCCGCCAGTTCTTCCGAGATCTTGTCCCGGGCACCTTGCCAATCCGGCCAGTCAAAGCCCACCTTCCGGGCTTTTTTCTGAATCTTTTCCGCGCGCCACAGTGCCGGCAGCGTTTCCGCCACATCTTCCATGGTCTTCGCCGTTGTTTTTTGGGATTTCTCCCGGCGCTTCATCTCATCCCAGGCAAGCAGGGCTTCCTGCTCATTGGTGGCCGTCACATCCCCAAACACATGGGGATGACGGTACAGAAGCTTCCGGCAGGCAGCGTCACAAACATCGTCAAAATCGAAGCTGCCGATCTCCTCCTCCATGCGGGCATGGAACAGGACCTGCATCTGCACGTCCCCCAGCTCCTCCAGAAGGTTGTCCCGGTCGCCGCTGTCAATGGCAGCCACGGCCTCGTATGCCTCCTCCAGCATATTGCGCCGGATGCTGACATGGGTCTGCTGCGCATCCCAGGGACAGCCGCCCTCGCCGCGCAGCAGTTCGAGTATTTTTCGGAAATCGTGAATATCGTAACTTTGTTTGTTTTCAAAATTTATCATATTTTTACTCTCTATGCAATAGAAAATTTCAAAAAAGTCTGATTTTTCAATGGTTTTTGCGTTATGTCACCTAATATGAAGGAGTTTTGCCAGTTTTTCTCCCTTGGGGATCAGTTTCATGTCCTCCAGCGTGATGGCCCGCAGGGCGATCACCAGCACAAGGTATACCACAACACCCGCAGCGATCGCCAGAGCAAAGCAGATCAGCGTGCTGCCGATAAAACTCTTTGCCAGCGACCAGACCGCCCAGGCCGCCACACCCATAGCCGCAGAGCTGATGGCCGGACGAAGCAGGACCTTGCCCAGCCGGACCGGGCGCTCCATGTTTTTGGCAATGAAGATCAGGTTCATCACCGCCACCACCAGATAACAGCAGATCGTGCCCACCGGAGCGCCATAGACATTGATGTCGGGATTGCCCACCAGGACATAGTTTACCACGATCTTCACAACACCGCCGCAGAGGATGGAATAGATAGGCAGCCGCTCGTTGCCGTTGGCCGGCAGGATGGAGTTGGTCATGATGGAGAAGCACATCAGATATGACGCCACCGCCATCATCATCATCAGCGGCGCTCCCTGAGGCTCATAGCAATTGGAGACAATCTGCATGCAGGGCTCTGCCAGAACGCCCATTCCCACGGCCATCGGCAGGCAGATCAGCGTCATGATGCGCAGCACATCCTCGGCCAGAACAATGGCGCCGCCCTCCCCTTTGGTTCGGGCCGCCGCAATGGCCGGCATGATACTGGCGCCCAGAGGCACCACAAAGTAATACGGCAGATTGTAAAGGTCCATGGTTTTGGAATAAACGCCGTAAAGGGTGTCCGCGGCGAGTTCCGTATAACCCGAGGCCTGAAGCTGATTAAGCACCAGCTTTGTATCCAGCAGATTCACCAGGCTCAGAACCGAGCCGCTGATGGTGATGGGAACCGCGATCTTGATAAAATCCCAAAAGATCTTCGTCCGGGAATCCAGCACATCGCTGTCCGCCGCGGCGGCCGGCCGCACATCGTACTTGCGATGCACCATAAACATGATAAACAGCAGCGTTGCCAGAGAGCTCACCGTGGTACCGGCAATGGCGCCGGCCGCCGTAATGCTCTCGCTCTTGCCCATATGGATCAGCAGCAGGGCGGCCGCCAGGCCAACCACAACCTTCACCGCCGTTTCCACGACCTGGGAAAGTGTGGACGGGATCATGTCCGCATGGCCCTGGGCATAGCCGCGATAGGCCGCCACCATGCAGACAAGAACCACCGAAGGCGCCATGACAAAAATGCCCTGGGTCGCCCGGACACTGCCCATGAAGATGGCCAGCTGCTGGGGGAACAGGAGCATGGCCAGCGTGCCAATGCCGCCCACCACGATCAGCGTCAGGTAGGCCACCTGGAAAATGCGCCGCTTTTGCTGAACACGTCCCAGGGTGTCTGCCTCCGAGATCATCCGGCTCAGTGCCACGGGGATGCCCGCCGTGGAAATGGTGAGAAAGACATTGAACACGTTATAAGCCACCTTGAAATAGCCGTAGCCGGCCGTGGTCATAACGTGCATGAGGATGAACTTATAAATGAAACCAAGTATCTTTACCACCACGATGCCCGCCGCATAGATCGCGGCACCGTGGAGGAAGTTTTGTCCTTTTTTCTCCGCCATAGAAGCTCCTTCCCAAGCGTGATATGTCCATTATATGCCGAAGTATTTTACATTATCTCGCCTTAAAATGCAAGCATTGCAAAAAACGCGGAGACAGCCGTATCCTCCGCTGTCTCCGTATATCCATATCAAATTAATCTTATAACTCTTTTTTCCTGCGGTTAAACAGTTTCTGTCCCGTCAGAAGCTTTTTACACGGCTTGACAATCAGCTCATTTTCCAGGCTGGCCATGATCAGACATATGATAGTTGCAATAACAACCCGAAATACCGTGTTTTCTATCCCCGTGAGCAGTACAATCTTTTTCCCGAAGTACCACACAAAGCTCTGTGCAAGGAAAAAAGGAAACGCCAACTCGCACAGATAAGATATAACCTTGGAGCCTTCAACCCTGGGAAGCTCCACCGTAGCAAGAGACGGAAGCAAAATACAAAACACAGGCAACGCAGCCAGCGAACAATACATGTATTGATTCTTGCCGGTTCCTTCGCCGATATTTAGAAGCGCAATCAGTGACACGCCAAACACAAGCAGTCCAAACTCAATTAATACCGCAAGTTTGGAACGCATTACTTTTTTCAATGCCTTTGTCTCCTGCATATTCGTTGTTATCGAGGCAAGAATGATGCCGATCAGAAACTCTAGGCAGCGGAAAAAAGGATTGCTGTATATATCCGACAGACCAAAACGAGTGCATACGAAAGGAGAATACAGCACCAAAAAAGCAGCGGACGCGCCGAGAATAATTCTGCTCTTTACGGAAATGTTTTTTACTACATGCGCCAGGAAGGGAAAAACCATGTAACAAATGATTATGCAGGAAATAAACCAAGTGCCGCCGTTATGGGAAATGCCGAACAAGGTATTAAACACTGACTGAAGCCCCAAGAATTCAATTGGCGCCAGAATGATGTTATCCAGGTAATAGCCGTTTCCCTGAATAAAGAAAATGCTGCGCAGAGACGCATAATAATAGAACGGCAGAATTTCGATTGCCCTTTTTCTATAAAAGCTCCTAATGTTTGTTATATCTGAGTTATCCTTGCCGCTATAAACATAGTAAAGAAGAAAGCCGGACAACATAAAGAATCCGGTCATCATTACTGCGCCTCTTTTCAAAAAACCGCGCAGCAAGCCGAAATCGCACTCAAAGTGGCAATACGCATGAAACAAAAAGGTTACATAGACAGCAAAAATCCGAAAGATATCAAGCCCAGGAAGCCTCTTCTTGTTGATTCTTGTTGATTCTTGTTGATTCTTGTTGATTTATTCATGATTTCTGTCGTTCCCCCTAACCCTTTTATAAAATATAACACCATATTATGACAGGCGCAAGTTATAAAATTGCAGGTAAAGCAAAAAACTGCTTCACTGGCAGATGCCAGTGAAGCAGTTCAATAACCCAAAACAGCTTCGGAATACTTCTCTTTGCAGAAAACAGAATCAGACCTTGCGGACAGAGTCGATATATTTGGTCAGATCCAGCATCTTGTTGGAGTAACCCCACTCGTTGTCATACCAGGCAATGAGCTTGACAAAGTTGTCATTCAGGGAGATGCCGGCCTTGGCGTCGAAGATGGACGTATGCGCATCACCGCGGAAGTCCTGGGAGACCACTTCTTCATCGCAGTAGTACATAACACCTTCCATGGGGCCCTCCGCAGCGGCCTTCACCGCAGCGCAGATGTCCTCATAGCTGGCGGCCTTCTCCAGGCGGCAGGTCAGGTCCACCACAGAAACATCGGCGGCAGGAATGCGCATGGCCATGCCGGTGAGCTTGCCCTTGAGTTCGGGAATGACCTTGCCCACGGCCTTGGCAGCGCCGGTGCTGGTGGGGATGATGTTGTCAAAGCAGCTGCGGGCCAGACGCCAGTTCTTCTTGTTGAAGTTAT
>CAZSAX010000032.1:0-18767 GCA_964605075.1 uncultured Oscillospiraceae bacterium | reverse complement strand
ATGTCGCCGTTCTGCTTGATGAGGATGTCGTACAGGATGTCGTAGGTCACGCCGTTTTCATCGGTCTCCACCATGGTGGAGTAAGGCAGGGTCTTGTGGTAGGTGATCTCCTTGCCCTCGAAATCGAAGTGGTAGCCGCAGCGCATCCGGCAGCCGTCCAGGCCCTTGTAGTCGCAGATATCCTTGAGATCCTTGAGGATCTTGTCATGCTCTTCTTCATACAGGTTTTCCGGCGTGGTGTCGGTATAGTCATAGCGGAACTGAATGGTCACGGGATGATCCTTCCAGCGGCGGATGAAGTCCGGCAGCTGCTTTTCGGGATAGTTCTTCCACAGAACGCAGTTCACCCGGGCCGGCACCGCCAGCTTGTCAAAGATCTCATCGGGAGATTCCTGAACATAATGCTGCATATGGCGGGAAACATTGATGCAGGTGATCTTTTCCTTGTTCCGCTCCACAAAGGCGATCAGCTCTTCCTGGGGCTGATCGGCAAAAACCGGAAGCGTGGTGTTGATGAACACGCGGTGGGTGGTGGGGATCTTGTCCAGCATGATCTGCAGCGACTCCAGGTTCGACAGCGGCTCGCCGCCGGTGAAAACAAAGTCGCAGTAAGGGGTGATGCTGTCCATGATCTCAATGCTCTCGCAGATCTTTTCCAGAGAAAAACCGGACATATCCGCATACTCCTGCTTGTTGATGCAGAAGGGACAGTTGTTGCGGCAATCGTAGGGCACAAAAATCGTGACCGTTGCGCCGCCTTCTCTTGTCTTGTAAGGGTTAGCCATGTTTACATTCCATCCTTTATATTGCAAAAAACATATTTCTATTCTTTTTCAGCATGGTATTCTACCATACTTTTTTTCAAAATAAAAGTATCTGACAAAAGTTAAAAAAATCGCATAGCGTATGAAAGCCCCGCCCCGTGGAAAAACTAGCTTTTACCGCGCAAGGAGGGCTTTTTGAATGCAGTGCAAAGTTGAAATAAGCGGCGTAAACACATCCAAACTCCATGTTCTGAAAAACGAAGAAACCCGGGAGCTTCTGAAAAAAGCCCAGGCCGGGGACAAGCAGGCCCGGGATGAGCTTATCCAGGGCAATCTCCGCCTGGTTTTATCCGTGATCCAGAAGTTTTCCGGCCGGGGCGAAAACTCCGACGACCTGTTCCAGGTGGGCTGCATCGGGCTGATCAAAGCCATTGACAATTTCGACCTGGAAAATCACGACGTCCGCTTTTCCACCTATGGCGTTCCCATGATCGCCGGTGAGATCCGCCGCTATCTCCGGGATAACAGCAGCCTCCGGGTCTCCCGCTCCCTGCGGGACACGGCCTATCGGGCCATGCAGGCCCGGGAGCGCCTTATGAACCAGCAGCAGCGGGAGCCCACCGTGGAGGAGATTGCCAAAGAAATCGGCCT
The DNA here is from genome assembly GCA_964605075.1 of uncultured Oscillospiraceae bacterium. Taxonomy (GTDB): domain Bacteria; phylum Bacillota; class Clostridia; order Oscillospirales; family Oscillospiraceae; genus CAJOIG01. The sequence goes on along the minus strand of CAZSAX010000032.1, from coordinate 17,352 downwards.
GAAGCCTTCCGAGGTGGTCACCGCCCTGGATGCTGTCAGCACCCCGGTGAGCCTGTTTGACCCGGTATACACCGACGCCGGGGAGAGCATGCGGGTCATGGACCAGGTGGGCGATACCAAAAACACCGACAGCGCCTGGCTGGAGCATATCGCCCTGTCCGAGGCCGTGGAACGGCTGCAGGAACGGGAACGGAAGATCCTGGCCCTGCGCTTTTTTGACGGCAAGACCCAGATGGAGGTGGCCGCCGAGATCGGCATCAGTCAGGCCCAGGTGTCCCGCCTGGAGAAAAACGCCGTGGGTCAGATCAAGAAAGCCCTCTTCCCTGCCTGATCCCAACCTTCTTTGCGATTACAAACAGTAATATCCTCTTCCTGCTTCGGCGATTTGGTAACAAATTGGTTTTTCTTTTCAATTATATTGTAATGAAATTGTAAAGCCAAGCCACGCCGAAGCATTTATAATGTGCTTTGTTAGTTTATTTAACTTAGGAGGAGAAATCGCATGAAGAGAACCAGTATTCTTCTCTCCCTCGTTCTGGCCTTTGCCATGGTGCTGAGCCTCGGCTCCGTGTGCCTGGCCGCCGACGATTGGAGCGAATACCAGGCCTATGTTTATGCATATGCCGAAGCCGGCGCCCCCAACCCCGAGGACGCCGAGCCCATGTACGAAGCCATTTATGGCGCCGGCAACATGGAAGAAATGAGCGCCGTTTCCGAGCTGGGCGTGTTCTTCCAGGTCATCGGCGTTCTGGACTATGACGCCTGGCTGGCTGCCGGCAAGCCCGCCGCTGAGGCCGGCTCCGACAGTGCTTCCGGCGAAGCGACCGAAGAGCCCGCCGCCGAGGAAGCCGCTACCGAAGAGCCCTCGGCCGAAGCCTCTGCCTCCGGCGAAGCTTCCAGCAGCGCTTCCGCGGAGCCCGAAGCCCTGTACGGCGAGCTGGAAGGCGAACCCGGCGACAACGCTGTGGTCTCCTACCAGGCCGACAAGGTCGTCTATGTCTCCGACGGCGAAGAGATCACCGTGGAGATCGGCGAGGGTCAGTATGCCTACCTCACCGTGGGCGGCGTGAACGAAGTTCTGCAGCCCGGCAACTACGACGCCACCGTGGTGGTGGAAGTTGTGGATCCCATCTTTGAGTCCGACCTCTATCAGACCGGCGACAAGGACGTGAACCTCTCCACCGAGCTCTTCAGCGTCATTTACATCACCGAAGACGGCCTGCAGGAAGGCCAGAGCGTCCTTTCCGCCGCTGTGGGCGGCGAAGTGACCGACACTTCCGTCAAGGGCGTTACCATTGAATCCAACGACGTTACCGGCATGGCCGGCATCCGTGCCGGCGGCTCGGCCGTGGTGGAAGTGGAAGACGTTGTCATCAACTTCACCGGCAACGGCGGCAACGACTTCATGGGCGCCGGCGCGGCTCTGGCTGCCACCGACGGCTCCACTCTCATCGCCCGCAACGTTCAGGCCACCATTGACGGCTGGGTCCGCGGCTGCACCTTCGCCGGCGGCCAGTCCCGTCTGGAAGTCTATGACTCCGTCTTCATCTGCGACAACGGCGAATACGATCCCGACAGCTACGTTTCGGGCGCCGGCATGAGCCAGCCCCCCAACGGTCTGGGCGTGTACGGCAACAACCGTCTGAACAACATGGTCCATGACGCCGACGAATACTTCGAGCGCGTCACCTTCATCAGCCGCAACTGGGGCGCACTGGGCGTTGACGCTGTCACCGACGGCACTCTCACCTGCGTGGACTGCGACATTATCGTCACCGAGTGCGGCTACGGCGCTTACTCCATCGGCCCCTGCGTGGACACCTTCACCAACTGCCGCTTTGACATCACGAACGGCGTGGTGGCCTTTGCGGCCGTGGAAGGCACCGTCATTCTCAACGGCGGCACCATTGCCAACTCCAACCGCTACGGCATCGTGACCCACCAGGCCATGGGTGCCACCTCCACCATCAAGGTTCTGGAAAACTCCGAGATCAACGCCGCCTACTGCGGCATCATGGTCAAGGGTCGTTCCTCCGACATCGAGATCGGCGACGGCGCCACCATCACCAGCTCCGAGACCGGCATCATCCTGCAGGCTCAGGATAACGACGACACCGGTGCCGGTTCTGTCAACGCCGAAGCCCTTGTCAATGTGGACATCCACGACACCGCTCTGGAAGGCGACATCGTCATGAGCATGGCGCCTCTGGCCGACAGCACCTCCACCATGGAAGTGGTCCTCACCAACGCCAGCATCACCGGCGCTGTCACCACCTCCAACGCCACCCTGGCCATCCCCGACGGCAACATCTCCATCGACAACATCCTGGACGTGGGCATGGTCACCAATGAATACGGTGTCCGCGAAGACGCCTGCTATCTGAACGTCACCCTGGCCGACGGCTCCGTCTGGACCGTCACCGAAACCAGCTATGTCACCAACCTGACTGTGGACGAGACCGCCACCGTCAACGGCATCATCACCGAGACCGAAAACGGCTACGTCATCGAGCCCGCGGCGGAAACCGCCGGCGGCGCTTCCCTGAGCCTGACCGTCAACGGCGAGAGCCTGGCCGACTTCGGCATCCAGGCCACCAAGACCGCCACCGGCTACAAGCTGGATCTCAGCGAGGTCCTGGACACGCTGGGCGTGGAAATGAGCTATGACGAAGCCACCACCACTGTCACCATCGTGGACAACAACGGCATCATCGGCGCTCTTATGGGCGCTGCCAAAGAGGACACCAGCATCTTCTCCGTGGCGGCCGGCGAGGCTTATCCCTACCGCCCCGAGCCCGAAGTCATCGAGGGCGAACGCTATGTGGGCGACTACCTGCGGGGCGCTTCCGTCATCTATGTTTCCGGCGGCGAGTACACCTTTGACGACATCTATGTCTACGGCGCCGGCTATTCCGACGAGGATGACCTGAGCGCCGAGCGTTCCAGCCAGTACGGCTACTGCTCCAACGTTCTGGCCACCTCCCCCGAGTCCCTGGTGACGCTGAACAACCCCACCATCGTTTCCGACCCTGAGAGCTATGCCAACGGTGTGTTTGCCACCAACTGTGCCAAGATCATCGTCAACGGCGGCGTCATCGACACCAACAACGCTCAGGGCCACGGCCTGGACGTGACCTACATGGGCCACATCTACGCCTATGACACCGTTATCCACACCGCCGGCGGTTCCTCCGGCGCTCTGGCCAGCGACTACGGCGGGGGCTTCATCACCGCCGAGGGCATCGACTGCACCACCGAGATGGCCGGCTCCCCCGGCATCTACTGCGCCGGCAGCTCCGTGATCTATGTCAAGGACTCCAGCTTCCGCGCCCTGAACTGCGAAGGCGTCATGAGCGCCCATGACCACGGCGTCACGGTTCTCGAAAACTGCTACACCTACGGCGCCACCTCCGCTCTCAACGGCCACCAGGCCATGCCCTCCCCCGCCATGAGCACCGGCAGCTATGCCTTCGTGTTCGGCGGCACCCTGGAATCCGACGGCCCCATCGTCAACCAGAACAACGGCCGCACCGAGACCACGCTGGTGGGCGTTGAGTGCATCACCGACTGCGAAAACGTCATCAATGCCGACGCCGACGCCAACGGCATCCTGGTCCTGAACGTTTGGGATACCGAGCTCATCGGCAACATCAACTGCGAAGCCGGCGCTTCCATCACCGTCAACCTCTATGACGGCGCCAAGCTCGTGGGCGAAGTCACCGGCGAAGGCGAAGTCATCATCAACGTCTGCGAAGACGCCGTCTACGAAGGTTCCTACGAGACCAACGTCATCGACTGCGTGGACACTCCCGTCTGCGAAGACTTCGACTACTACGTCATCAACTACTGGGCGGCCGGCATGCAGAAGTGGCAGAACACCACCATCACCACCTATGTGGATGAAGTCGAGCCCCTGATCATCGCCAACTCCGCCGTTTCCTTCGTGGAAGAGGGCGCCTCCGCCATCGCTTATGACGAGGCCACCACCGTCGTCACCGAGTCCGGCATCGGCATGGACGCTCTGGACACCGAAAGCGCTTACGGCTTCGGCGATCCCGGCGACGGCATCATGGGCGTTGTGGAAGCTTCCGCCGAGCCCGAAGAGAGCCAGTGGGATGCCTGGATCGAGTACCTCAAGGGCCTGATCGACAGCAACATTTCCGATATTGCCGACCAGGTCACCGGCGAGCTGGATGCCGCCGTGGAAGAGGATTACACCGGTATGCTGGACGGCACCGTCTACGGCGTGTTTGCCTTCATGTACGATGCCCTGAGCTACGAGGAGTTCTGCGCCGCCTGAGGCACAATTCCATAAACCAAAAGGGAGAGCTGCCGCTCTCCCTTTTTCTTATATGATCTGCTCGGCCGAAGTGAATTTGTTCGGCATAATTCTCGGGCCCAAGGCCCTTCGGATTTACGCCCGCCCACGGCGGGCGGCTCGCCCTGCCCGGGCTTCGCAGGGATAATTTCACTTCTGACAGTCTGTAAAAAAGGAGCGGTCGGGCCGCTCCTTTTCTTTATTCCTCAATACTTTCAACGCTTCGTTCATAGCCCATGGATTCAATGAACTGCAGCGCCATTTCATCGCTGTTTTCATAGCCGGTGATTACTTCTGCGCTAATGCTGCCATCGGTGGCAATGACCAGCTTGCCCACTTCCCCGGCGCTGCCGGATATGCCGCTGACAAAAACATTATCGCCGTTTTTATTGGCTATGTAAGACGCTTCGGAAAACGCCCCGGAGCCGTCCAGATAGGCATCGATCCCATCGGTGAGGGAAATCAGCTCCTGGGCATGGTTCTGACCCAGAGAGCCCAGAACCACCACATAATCCACATCCGCCTTGCGGGCCGAATCAACAGCATCCCGGACGGCGTAAACCCATTCTTCTTCCCGCAGACTGAAATCCGCACTGCGTTCCTCCTCCGCTGCCGCCGTCAGCGACACGGGCGCGCAGGCCCCCACAAATGCCACGCTCACCGGACCGTAGTTCATCATCGTCCAGGCAGCCAGAGGCTGAATACCGGTGTCCGCATCCTGCAGATTGCTGCAGAGCCAGGGAAACAGCGCAACGTTTGCCACATCCAGAAAGCTCTGCACCCCGGCGGAAAAGGTGCGGCCGTCCGCCGCTGCGGCATCATAGCCCAAATAGTTCATTCCATCCAGCCGGTCGTACACCGCATCCCCGTTTCCGGCCGGATCAACGGCACCGCCGCAGTCCACCAAACCCAGATAATCCCGGCCGTATTCCGCGCCCTGCTCGATCCACAGCGCGGAGATTTTGGCCAGATCCCAGATTTCGTTCTCTCCCAAACCCGCCGTGAACAGGATCGCCACGTCCCGCAGCTCCCCCACTTCCTCCACGATGGGCCCCTCGTCCACGTAGACCTGCTCCAGCTCGCCGCTGCCCTTGCGGCAGGCACTCAGACACAGCAGAAGCAGCGCCAAAAGAAACGCCACCCATTTTTTCATGGCAATTTTCCTTTCTGTCTTTACTTTTTTCTGAAATCAATATAAGCTATTTTTATGAATAAATCAATCCGCGGGCGTTTTGCCCCCAGCCCTTCGGGCTATATGCATATGGGAAACCTTCTGTCCATGCTGCTGGCATGGCTGGACGCCAGGCATTTAAACGGAGAAATTATTTTCCGTATGGAAGACCTGGACCCCTCCCGTTCCCGGGACGAATACGCCCTTGCCATGGCCGATGACCTTCGCTGGCTGGGGCTGGACTGGGACGATGGCTATCCGGATCCGGATTATTGCCAGAGCCGCCGCACCGCGTTCTATGAAGAGGCTTTTGAGGCGCTGAAAGCCAAAGATCTGGTCTATCCCTGCTATTGCAGCCGGGCCGAGCGCCTGGCCGCCAGCGCCCCGCACCCCGGAGAGCAGCATCGGGATCCGAGCTGCCGCTGCGCACATTTTTCCCCAACCCAGCGCCGGGCCATGGAATTGCAGGGCCGGAAACCTGCCTGGAAGATCCGGGTACCGGACAGAAATATAATCGTTTCGGATGAGCATTACGGGCCGCTGGAACAGAACCTGGCCCGGGATGTGGGAGATTTTATCCTGCGCCGCTCCGACGGCGTGTATGCCTATCAGCTGGCCGTCACCCTGGATGATGCGCTCATGGGCGTGAACCGGGTGGTGCGGGGCCGGGATCTTCTGGAAAGCTGCCCCCGACAGGCCTGGCTGATGGAGCTTTGGGGCGCGCCGGTGCCGGATTATACCCATGGGCCGCTGCTCCTTTTCGACCGGCGAAAAATGTCCAAGCGGCTGGGCGATCTGAGCACCAGGGAGCTGCGAAATCACCACCGCCCGGAAGACCTGGTGGGCGAAATGGCCTTTTTATTGGGGCTGACTGACCGCCGGGAAGCTATCAGCGCCCGGGAGCTGCTGCCCCTGTTTGACTGGAAAAAAATCACGCGGGAGGATATTGGTTATGAGCACAAGGGAGATTAAAACCGCCTGCTATTCCTGCCACGGCGGCTGCTCTGCCATCGCCACCATGGAGGACGACCGGCTCATCAAAGTGCGCCCCGATCCCACCGGGCCGCTGAATCACGGCAAAATGTGCCCCAAGGGCGCCAACGGCCCTCAGCTTCTCTATCACCCTGACCATCTCAATTATCCCATGAAGCGTATCGGCGCCCGGGGGGAAGGAAAATGGCAGCGCATCCGCTGGGACGAGGCCTTTGACATCATGGCCGAAAACTACACCCGTCTGAGCCGGGACCACGGCGAAAAATGCATTGCCGTTCTCACCGGAACCGGCCGGCATCTGAAAAACCAGGTGGCCCGTTTCGCCAACGTCCTCAAAACTCCCAACATGGCCTCCACCGGCGCCTCCATCTGCTTTGGCCCCCGGGTCAACGCCATGATGCTGGGCTTTGGCGCCTACGCCGTCACCGACTATTACAGCGGCACCTGGCCCGGCTGCGTTCTCATCTGGGGCTCCAATCCCGTGAACTCCGGCCCGGACGGCAAAATGATGTGGAACATCCGGGAAGCCCAGAAGCACGGCACAAAACTTATCATCATCGACCCGCTCCCCACGGAGCTGACCCGGGACTGCGCCCTGTGGCTGAAGATCAAGCCCGGCACGGACGGGGCCCTGGCGCTCGCCATTTTGCACGAACTTCTGGAAAACGGCTGGTACGACCACAACTTTGTCTACCGCTGGACCCATGGTCTGGACGAGCTGAAGGAACGCTGCAAAGACTGGACCGTGGAACGGGCAGCAAACATCTGCTGGCTGGACCCCAGGGACATCCGAAAATGCGTGCAGCTGCTGCGGGAAAACGGCCCCATCGGTCTGGACTGGGGCTGTGCACCGGAGCAGAGCCCCAACGCCTTCGGGGCCATTCGGGCCATGAGCTTCATCCCTGCCCTGCTGGGCAGCTGGGACATCCCCGGCGGCTTTCGCACCGGCGAAGACATTTGCCCGGAATGTGACCCCTGGTGGGAAATCTTTGACCGCTCGGAGCGTTTTGGCAATGAATTCACCCCCTGCCCCTACGCCCACATTCTGCCCCTGCTGCGTTCCATGAAGACCCAGGACGAAAACCGCATCCGGGCCGCTTTCATCTTCGGCACCAATCCCCTTCTGTGCGTCCCCGACGCCAAAGAGACCTATGAAGACCTGATGGCCCTGGATTTCTCCGTCTGCATGGATCAGTTCATGACCCCCACCGCCGCCCTTTGCGACCTGGTGCTGCCGGCCGCCAGCTGGATGGAGATCGATAACGTATACGCCATGCCCGCCGTGGCCGACCACGCCCTAGTGGCCCAGAAAAAGCTCACCCGGGTGGGTGAGCGAAAGTCCGACGGTGAGGTTTTCATGGAGCTCTGCCGGCGTCTTGGTCTGGATTACGGTGTCCAGACCACCAAAGAGCTGCTGGAAAGCCAGCTGGACGTGACCCGAAAGAACCACCCCCAGTATGCCGATATCACGCTGGAAAAACTCCAGGCCCTGGGCCATGTGGAAGCGGAGCTGACCTGGCGCAAATACGAGAATCAGGGCCGCTTCAACACCCCCACCGGAAAGATCGAGCTGTATTCCACTGTCCTGGAGAGCTGGGGCATGGACCCTCTTCCGGACTATATGGAGTACCCGGAGGACGAAAGTCTGCCCCTGATCCTCACCACCGGACGGCGGCAGAAGGGCTATTTCATCTCTGAAAACCGTCAGATCCCCGGCCTTCGTTCTCTGGCTCCCTTCCCCAAGACTCTGCTGCATCCCAAAACCGCCGAAAAGCTGGGCATTTCCGATGGCGACTGGGTCTGGATTGAGACCGAAAAGGGCCGCATCACCCAGAAAGCCGCGCTAAAAGAGGGCGGCGACCCCCGGATCGTCAGCTGCCAGATGGGCTGGTGGTACCCGGAGGCCGGCTATGAGAGCCTGTTCGGCTGGGACGAGTCCAACTGCAACGTCATCATCGGCGACAGCGTTCTCGACCCCATCTTCGGCGACTATGCCCTCCGGGGCCTGCGCTGCCGGGTCTGCCCCAACCCGGAGGGATATAAGATCGAACAGCGCTACAACGAATTCGACAAAACAAAATGGAAGGCATAAAGCCTTCCATTTTCCAGCTTGTCAAAAAAGCCCGTACACGGGCTTTTTTCAAGCTATATTGGATCTGCCCGGCCGAAGTGAATTCGGCCGGCATAATCCACAGGGCCCAAGGCCCCCCGGATTTACGCCCGGCCCCGCCGGGCGGCTCGCCCTGCCCGGGCTTCGCTGCGATATGCCTGCTTCTTTGACAGTCACCAAAATGGAAGGCTTAAAGCCTTCCATTTTCTTCAGTTCAGAAGCTCTTCCACGCTTTTGCGCTTGGGCATCACAGGCTCCTGGTCGGGCCATCCCAGGGCGATCAGCGAGGAAACGCTCCGTCCCTCCGGCAGCTCCAGGATCTCCGCTGCCTTGGCCGGCTCAAAAATGCCCATGATGACGGTGCCAAGCCCCAGATCGTTTGCCGCCAGGCACAGGGTCTGGGCGGCAACACCGGCGTCAAACATCTCCCAGCGGTCGCCCTTGGCGGTGGAGAAGCTTCCGTCCCGCTCAAAGCCGGCCCGCCCCTGGATGCAGGTCTGCACCAGCAGCACCGGGCAGGAGTCAATAATGGCCTGATTCCCGGCATAGCCCATCACAGCCTCCCGGGCAAAGCGGTCTTTCTTCGCCCCGGTGAGGGCCGTCCAGCGGACGGTCTGGGTATTCTTCCAGCTTGGGGCGTAAGACGCCAGGCGCACCAGCTCTTCCAGCGTTTCCCGCGAAACCGGTTCGTCCTTAAACCGGCGCACGCTGCGCCGGGTCTCGATGCAGGCTTTCAGTTCCATATTTTTCTTCCTCTCTTGCTTTTCCCGCCGCCAGCCTTTATAATCAAGCCTCGGAGGGATGTTATGTTCTGGCCTTACCTTTATGATATCATACTGGTTCTGATCTTTGTTCTGCTCATCCGCCGGGGCTGGCGGACGGGCTTTTTAGCGTCACTTCTGCGGCTTCTGGGCTGGGTACTGGCGCTGTTTCTGATTCTAAAATACAGTCTGAGCCTTGCCGACTGGACCTTCAGCCAGATCCTGGAGCAGCGGATCATCATGACCGTGGCCGCCGTCATTCCGGAGGATCTGATCACCGCCATGAACAGCGGTGCGCTGGCCACCCAGGACGCCCTGGCCGCGCTGCAGGAGGTACTGAACAGTCTCAGCGGTTTTCTTGGTCAGCAGACCGTGAACACAGCCGGCGTGGAGACCGTTCTGGCGCTCATGCAGCAAAGCGGCATGAGCCTGGCCCAAAGCATCACCCAGACGCTTCTGCGCCCGGTGATCGTACCGCTGCTCCAGGCCCTGTATTCTCTGGTCATTTTCGCCGTGAGCCTCTGGCTGTTCAAAGCGCTGGCCCGCTTCTCCGCCCGGCATCATACCCGCCGGGGCCTTGTGGGCCGCAGCAACAGCCTCCTTGGCGCCGGCATCGGCCTTCTGGAAAGCATCGCCGTAGTCTATCTTTATGTGTTCATTCTTTCCGCCCTGTCGGACGGGCTGACATTAAGCTTCCTCAATCCCAGCATTTACAACAAGACCCTGTTGGTCAGTCTCATACTCAAATAATAAAGAACTCTCCCCCAACATGTCAAGAGGCGCTCCCGCTATGGGAGCGCCTCTTTAATGCTTTTATACTCAGGGCGTGATCACGATCTCGCCGCTGTATTCGCCGGGGACGGCTTCCAGCGCCTCACCGTTCACGGTAAGCTGACCGATGAGCTCACTGCCCTCTTCGATCACAAGGCCGCTGAGCGTGCTCTCGCCGGTGACGGTCCAGACGGATCCGTCCGTGAGGCCGATGTAAAGGCCGTGGGGCGTGTTGTACTCCACGTCCAGACAATAGTCCGTGAAGCCTTCGGCGGCGCTCACTTCGTTCCAGTGGGCACAGTCGTATTCGTTGACCGCACCTTCATAGGCAACGTTGGAGAGGCTGATGTACATATCCCGCTGATAGTCCTCATGGGCAATATCGCCGGCCAATTCCATGTCCTTCATGGCAATGCGGATGCCGGGGTACTGCTGGCCGTCGGGGACCGCGTTCATGAACATGGTGTCGTTGTTGTAGACCGAGTGGATGATGTAGCCGGTGCCGGCCTCATCGGCGATGATCTGGCTGTTTTCGATGCTCATATCGATGTTGGTGGACTTCACCAGAATAACGCTGCCCATGGTATGGTCGATATAAGCCTGCTTCTGTGCCTCATATTCGATGCCCTGATCCAGACTCAGATCCGTGCGCAGGATGGAGTCCTTCACCGTGACCTGGGTGGAATACAGCGGCAGCTCTTCCTGGGAATAGCCCTCGTAAACCCAGTAGGGCGGCAGGTTCACGCTGTGGAGCATGATGGCGTTGCGGCCGCCTTCAATGATGCTGCCGAGGCTCTTGTCGCTCTGGGCCGCCCTATCGGCCTCGGTAAGCCGGGCCGCCATGCGCTCATTTGCCTCCCCATCGCCAATGGTGCCGATGGTCACAGCGCCGTAAGTCCCGGAGATGATGCCGATCTCCGCGGCCTGGATGTAGCTGCCGAAGGAATAGAGCTGGCAGAACAGATCCGAATACGCACCGTAGCCGCCGTCCTGCACCGTGGCATAGCTGCCGTAGGCGAACAGGCTCAGCTCTTCCTGGCCCTCTTCGGTCACCGGGGTGGCGCCGTCGGTGGACAGGGCCGCCCAGTTGCGGCTGACAATGCTGGAGTTGATATAGAAGGACTGGCCCTGGCCCAGCGCCAGCGTGGTGCGGATGCTGCCGCCCACCAGAAGGTTGCCGGGGTTGCCCGCCAGAGGCTCAGTGGAAGCCTCCGTATCGCCGCGGATGTAGCTGTCGCGCACGATCACGGCGGAGGTACCGGAGTTTTGGATGGCACTGCCTTCCCAGTAGAAGATCTGCTGGTCCTCGATAGCCATCTCGCCGCTGGCCAGGTTCACCGCCTCGGGGGAAGCCGTTTCTTCGTTAAATTCGCCCTGATAGCCATACGCGGGAGCTTCTTCCGCTTCGCCGCCCAGACCCAGAACAGACAGGAGGTCATTCAACCGGACATAGCCCTCGCCGTCCTTTTCCACCACGTCCAGCTCCGCAGCCAGAGCCGCACTGCTCATACCCAGCACCAGGCACAGGCACAGAAGCAGGGAGAATACTTTCTTCATAAAGGCACCTCTTTCTCGTTTTGATGTGCTCAATATATCATTCTTTTCTTCGCTGGTAAAGGATTCCGGCAAAACTTAAGGCCAAATTAAGGTTGTGTTGTCCGGCACGCAAAGACCATCCTCCCGGCAGTGGAAGCTCTCCATGTATTCCCCGGCGCATAGACCGTCCGCTCCGTGACGTTCTCCCCCTCCGGGCTTCGCTGCGACATACCTGCTTCTTTAACAGTTTCGACCGGCGTGGAAACTCCGCGCCGGTGCAGCTTTTCAAAAAAGCCCGCAAGAGGGCTTTTTTCAAGCTATTTTTCAAGCTATTTTTCAAGCTATTTTTCAAGCTATATTGAATCTGCTCGGCCGAAGTGAATTCGGCCGGCATAATCCTCGGGGCCCAAGGCCCCGCGGATTTTCGCCCGGCCCCGCCGGGCGGCTCGCCCTGCACGGGCTTCGCTGCAATATACTCACTTCTTTAACAGTTTAGACCGGCGCGGATACTCCGCGCCGGTCTAAGTTGATTTTGTTGATTTCTATCAGCCCTCGGATTCCATCATCACCAGAATGGCGTCCTTGGCACCCTCCACCATCAGATCCATGTTGGTGGGGCAAATGCCGGACATCTGGGCCCGCTGGGTGGTGTTGAAGTACAGGGACTCACCGGGTTCCAGCCCCAGCGCATCGGCCTGGGCCTGGGTGAATCCAAGGCAGCCCTCGCCGGTGCCGATGACCTGCTCATAGGTATACTCGGTGACGTAGCCCGCAGCATTGGTCTGCAGCTGATCGCCGTTCTGCCAGGTGCAGCCCTTGGCGTAGGTACCGTCGTAGTTCAGGTACACGCCGTCCTGCTCGGAGGTGGAATCGGCATTGGGATCGCTGTCGCCGCCGGAGTAGACTTCCACCGTGTAGGCGTGGATGCCCAGCCGGCCGTAAGCCCAGTCGATCAGCTCCGCGCTGGTGGGATAATCGCTCCAGGAGGAGCGATAATAGAAGTTGCGGGTCACGCCGTCACTGCTGGCCGTCTCGGCAAAGGTCAGAGCCATGTCTTTGCCAACTTCCGCCATCCAGGCAAGCTCCGTTTCTTCTTCGTAGTTCGTCTCCCGGTAGCACCAGGGCCAGAGAACGGTCTGGATGCCGGTGTGCAGAGTCACAAGGGCTTCCATCGGGGTCTCGGTGAGGAAGTTCTGCACCGCCTGGATCTCCAGCTCATAGGCCGGGCCATTGGTCTGGCCGTTGGTGGCCCAGGCGTTGTTGCCGATGATGCTGCCCGGCTCATAGCCGGTGTAGCTGATGCCGAAAGCGTTATAGGTGGTGATGTCGTAAGCGCCGAACATGTAGTCAAAGGTGCGGTTCATGTCCACGCCGCTGGAACGGGGGTCGTTGCCCATCTTGCCGTCCAGGTTCCAGTCCGGGCTCTCCATGCCCAGGGACTCCAGCACCACATCACCGATGGTCAGGCCGCTCCTGCCGGAAACAGCTTCCGAAGTGTCCAGCCCGCTTTCGCCGATGTAAACATTGGCAATGAAGCCGTCGCCGTCCACGTCCGTGTAAGGATCGCTGAACACCAGGCCGTCGCCGTCGGCATCCCGGGCGCTCAGGTTATAACGCACGTTGTAGGTGAAAGACTCCTCCATGCCGTCGGGGTTGATCATGGGCACGCAGTAAACGATGTAGTTATCCAGAATGTATTCCACATAGTCGCTGTCGGAATTCAGAAGCAGCCACCAGCCGGTGTACATGGCGCACTCCGCGGATTCCATTTCGCCGCCGTGGATGTTGCCGAACACGCCGATGCCGATCTTCTCATCCGCGTCTTTCTTGCTGTCGGCATTGGTGATTTCCAGGCACCAGAGCTGACGCTCCAGCGCGGTGTGGCCAATGGAATAAAGGCTGCAATAGTCGGGATAGGTAGCTTCCAGCTCCTGCATCAGCGCCTCATACTCAGCATAGCTGTGGTGCTTGACCTGCTCGGTGAGGCTGCTGCCGGACCAGTCCATATACAGGTTTTCGGGAATCTCGAAGTCCGCCGAGGGCTTCTCAATGTCCGCAAGGCTGTCCACATGGGCGGCCTGGGCGCCCACGGTCAAAAGCATGGCCGCAGCCAGAACCAGCCCAAAGATCTTCTTCATGCGTTTCATTGCAATTACCTCCAAGCACTTTAGCTTGTTTCCATGGTAGCGCATTAGGCCACTAAAGTAAATTGTCAATCCTTACAAAATTCAGCTCGCTAAATCAGCAAAACAAAGCAAAATACATATCCACGGTCTGTTTTCCGCCACAAATCCCCCAGCAAGTGCAAAAATTGCCGTTCATAATGCCGCAGGAAATGCAAAATATAATCCCGGACGAACAAGAGCGCCCAAGGCCGCACAGCATGACGGCCGGCGCCATCGTCCAATCAAGAGAAAGGAGAAATTCTCAAATGGCTAGCAATAACATCATGAATCCCAACGCCCGCGAGGCGATGGATCGTTTCAAGATGGAGGCCGCTTCCGAAGTCGGCGTCAATCTGAAGCAGGGCTATAACGGCGACCTGACCAGCAAGCAGGCCGGCTCCGTGGGCGGCCAGATGGTCAAGAAGATGATCTCTGCCTACGAAAACGGCATGAAGTAATTTCTGCAAAAAACATGGCGGCGCAGTCGTTCGACTGCGCCGCTTCTGCCTTTATTTTTATCAATCCTGCACCTGCAGGATCACCGGGATCTCCAGGTTTTTACCGTTTTCCTCGCCGCTTTCCAGCTCATAGGCAATAACGACCAGCTTTCCGGTATAACCGCCGGCGGAGAGCTGCCGTTCCACACGGTACAGAAGCTCCAGCTCCGTCACGGAATCGCCGGGCTGCAGGCGACCGGTCTGGATGATGGGGTCCTCCCCCACACAAAGCTGCAGATTCACTTCCTGGCCGGAGCCCTCCGGATTGATGAAGTTGAGCCGGATGCTCTTGTCTGAAAGGTCGATAAGGATCTCCTGGCTGTAATGCACCGGGCCCCACTCGCTGTCAAGCTCATAAAGGGTCTCCCCGTCTATGGCCGCCCGCTGAAGCTCCGCCGTGCTGTAATCCGGGCGAATAGCCCGCTTCACCGGCTCCTTCAGCAGCAGCGCAGCAACGCTTCCGATCACAGCCACCACCGTCAGCGCGATCAGCGCCACGATCATTCCCTTGCGCCGGCGGGCTTTTTTCTTGTCGCCATGATAGCGGTGATAGCGCCCCCGGTGACTCCGATGGTGCTCGTGATGCTCTTTATTTTCGGACGCAGGATTTTCCTGCGGCGTGGTCTTTTCCGCTTCGGCCATGCTGTCCATGCCCCTTTCTCTGTCAAGGTTTCTCAACGATGGATTATACTAAAGAAAGCAGAAAAAGACAAGATATGCCAACAAAAAAGTCTCCCGCCGCAACGGGAGACTTTTCCGATTATTAATGCTTCTTTCTCTTCCCGGCCACAAGGCTGAGCGCCAGGGCGCCGCCGCAGACCAGGATCAGGGCCGCCCAAAGGCCGGCCTGGCGGCTGTCGCCGGTCTTGACGACCCCATCGTCGGAGCTGCCGCCGGTCTTGACGACCCCATCGTCGGAGCTGCCGCCGCTGCTCACCGGCGCTTCCTTCACAAAGAAGCTGGCGATGGCTTCCCCTTCGCCCAGCCTACTGGTGCAGGGGATCTCGACCACATACTCACCCACAGGCAGGCTGTTGAGGTATTCGGCCTTGAGCAGGATGCGAACACTGCCCTCTTCCGCGCAGAAGTTTTCCGCATCCAGCGGCCACACCGTGGACATATCCGCCCCCTTGGGGTAGACATACAGATAGTTGAAATCTTCAAACTTGTCGCTGGAGACAAACGTCAGTCCCTCGCTGTCGCCAAGATAGAAAACAGAGCCGTCGCCCTGGGTGATTTTTACCTCATGCATGGTGGTAAAGCCAACGCTGTAAGTCAGCTCCGCTGCCGCCGAGGCCATGTAGTTGCCGTCCGGGGACGGGCCGTAACGGAATTCCACGCTGTAATGCGTATCCGGCGTGAGGCCGCTTATGACCATGCGGTTCGGATCCTCCGGATCGGGCGTACCGGTGATCCAGGTCTGACCGCCATCAAAGCTGTACTCAATGGGAGCGCCATAGGAGCTTTCCTGCTTCTCATAAGCGATCCAGTCCGTGCCCCAGGGCGCGATCAGCGTGTGATGTTCGGGCGCAGCCTGCTCCGCCGCCTGGATGGTGACCGTCAGATCCGCCGTGGCGGTAGCGCCGTTGTTGTAGGTAATGGTCACCGTGCCGGTGCAGGCCGTGCTGCTGGCGCCGGTGCCGGCCTTGGGCCGGATGGCCCAGGAGGTATCCGTGCCCCCTGCCGTCACCGTGCTGTTTCCGGGAACCGCCACCTCAAAGGGCCCCGTGCAGCTAACATCGGTGATGGCGGCATCGGAGTTTCCGCTGCTGGTGATGGTCAGGGTCTTGGCTTCGTAAGCATCGGGATCATAGGCCACCGTGCCGAAGTCCACATCTGCAGCGCTCAGCGTATAGGTAGCTGGCTGGAGCGCCGCCAGCGTTATCTCAAGCGCCTCGCTGGCAAAGGCTCTGTCCGTGGCTTTATAGCGAACAAGGTAGGTGCCGCTGGCAAGTCCGGTGATCTGGCTGGCATTTTCAGGGGCCGGCGTCCAGCTCTCCGCCCCCTGGAGCTTATACTCCATCGTGCTGTCAAGGCCGGTGATGCTGCCGTCGCAGTAGCCTTCAATGCTTTCATCGGCCTGCTTTTTCGGGCCGGTGGGTGCCTCCGGCCGGGCCGGGATACTCCTGGATCTCCACCAGGTGGCGGCCTTGTAGTTGTCGGACTCTACCACCGTGTAGTAGATTTTGGTGCCGATGTAATCGGTGATGCTGCCGCCGTTTTCGATCTGGGTGCCCAGCGCCTCGTCGTCTTCCACCCGGCTGTTGATGGCATACAGAGGCTCAATGGCATCGTCATTACGGACCACATGGATGGTCTCCTGCTTATAATCAATGCTCAGCGGAGCCGTCGAAGAATAGATCGGCGCCTCGGCCTTTTCAATGCTCACATACAAGCCCGCTGTGGCGGTGGCACCGTTGTTGTAAGTGATGGTCACCGTGCCGGTATAAGGGCTGTCCGCCACCGTAAGACCGGCCTTGGGTCGGATCATCCAGCTGGTATTGGTGCTGCCGGCTGTGATCACGTTGTCGCCGGTGGCGTATGTTTCAAAATCACCGCTGACTTCAAAGCCGGTGATGGTGGCATCGTGGTTTCCGGAACTGATGATGGTCAGTGGCTTGGCTGTGTGGTAGAGCTTATAGGTCACCGTGCCGAAATCCACATCCACAACGCTGAGTTTGTAGGCAGGCTCGACATCCACCCCGTCCGCCGCAGGGAATTCCCCGCCCTCTTCTATTGCCAAGGCCGTTACGCCCAGACACACAGCCAGGCTCAGCACCAGAAGCAGAACAAACAGTTTTTTCATCGTTCTTCCTCCTTTGGGAAAATGCTTTAAAACCTTGTGTTTCCAATACTTTTCTATCTGCCTGTATACTAACACAAAGGCTTTCAGAAAAAAAGAACCCCCGCCGATCTGTCATCGAATTGTAACCATTATGTTAACCGCTTTCAACAAAGAAAAAGCTCCCTGGTCGTGAAGTGGTCAATAGTTAGTAGACAGAAAAAAGCAAATTACGGGAAGCCCTGTTC
>CAZSAX010000031.1:0-18774 GCA_964605075.1 uncultured Oscillospiraceae bacterium | reverse complement strand
ATTTACAGAATATTCTCCCGCTTTACCACAGCCTTCACCGTGCGCCACAGGATCTTCATATCCATGGAAAAGCTCATATTTTCCAGATACGCTTTATCATAGGCCAGCTTTTCCTCATCCGTCACATAGTCCCGGCCGTTGATCTGGGCCCAGCCGGTAATGCCGGGGCGAAGCTGATAAATGCCGTTGTCCCGCCGCAGCCAGTGGATCGCCCGCTCCTGGGGAATCAGCGGCCGGGGCCCCACAATGCTCATTTTCCCGCTGATCACCTGAAACAGCTGCGGTAGCTCATCGATGCTGGTCTCCCGCAAAAAACGGCCAAACCGGGTCATGGACGCATCCAGATCCGCCGCCCCCGTGGGAAGATAGTGGTTTACGTCACTTTTCATGCTGCGGAACTTGGTCAAATAGAACAGATGCCCATCCTTACCAAAACGCCGCTGCTTAAAGAACACAGCTTCCCGGGGGCTGCTGATTTTCTGCACCAGCGCAATGATCCCAAAGGGGATCAGCAGGATCACAAGCGCCAGCAGAGAGATCGCCAGATCCCCGGCCCGTTTCCATTTCAGATAACGCAGCTGCCGGCGGCTCAGTCGGTAATAGCACGCCGCCCCGTGCTCCGGGATGTTTTTTGTAACTTCCATCCGTCAATGCACTCTTTCTCTCAAAGCAAAAAGCCCTTCACATGGCTTCCTCAAAAATTTCCTGCATAGTCTCTTCCATCTGCCGGACAACGCCCTCCATCCGGCCGCTTTCCAGCACAGCCCAGGCCTCCGCCAGATTGGGCGGCCGATGCTCAAAGCCGTGGCAGTCCGAGCCCAGCACATCCACCACGCCCTGCCGCAGCATCTTCAGCGCCCGGCGCCGGGTGCGGGGATCCAGTATGTACTCCCCGTTCATCTGCAGCAGCACGCCCGAGTCCAGGATCTCATAAAACACCCGCCGGTCCTGCATGGAGGCATAGCGCTCCACATGGGCCAGAATGGGGATCACCCCCTGGGTATGCCGCAGGGCCCGCACATTCCGCAGCACGCTGGGCGTCCATGGCGAAAAGGGCATTTCCAGCAGCAGATAGTTGGACTTCCCCAGGCAGAGCTCGTCCACGCGGTCTTCCTGCAAAAGCCCCGGATAATAGGCCACCTCCGCCCCCAGGCAGATTTTGGGACATTCCCGCCCCTCCATGGCCTCCGCCAGCCGCTCGGCCGCGGTCTGCCGCCGCTGCAAAAAGCGGTCCAACCCCTGCTCGGCGTGGTAATGGGGCGTGGCGGCGATATGGGTCACCCCCTGCGCCGCGCACAGCGCCAGCACCTTCCGGCTCTCTTCCGGGCTCCGGCAGCCGTCGTCCAGCTCCGGCAGGATATGGCTGTGCAGGTCGCACAGTCCCCAGCCGTCACTTGTTCTTCTTTTTTCCATAGTAGTAATAGCGATAGTAATACCGCTTGCCATCCACCGGCACGTCGTTATACACAAAGCCCAAAATCCGGGCGCCCACCATGCGCAGCTGGCGCAGCATCTCGGAAATGTCCTTGTTTTCCGTGTTGCCGTGGCGCACCACCAGCAAAAAGCCATCGATGCAGCGGCTCAGGATCGCCGCGTCCGCCACGGTATTCACCGGCGGCAGGTCGATGATGATGTAGTCATACTCCTCCCGCATCCGGTCGATAAGCTCCTCGATCTGGGCCGATTCCAGCAGCCCCGTGGGATCGGGAGGGATGCTGCCCGCGGGGATCACGTCCACGCCCTCCACATCCCGCCGGATGGCCTCCTCCAGACTGGCCTCCCCCACCAGATAATCGCTCAAACCGGGCTTGGCCTTCAGCCCCAGCTTGGACGCCACCGTGGGCAGACGCATATCGCAGTCAAACAAAATCACCCTTTTGCCGATCTGGGCAAAGGCGATGGCCAGATTCACGCTGTTGTAGCTCTTCCCCTCGCCCCGGCTGCCGCTGGTCACGGCGATGCACCTGGCGTCGCCGCCGGGCAGGGAAAAGGCCACGTTGGTGCGCAGGGCCTTATAGGCCTCCCGCATCATGAAGGGGGATTTTTCCCGCAGGATGGAGCGCTTGGAGTCCACATTTCTCCCGCTGGCCGGCGCCGTGCGCCGCAGCCCCGAGGCCGGTCTTTTTTTCTTGTCCGCCATCAGCGATAGCCTCCCTTCGTTCTGGACCCGCCGTATCCGCCGTATCCGTAAGAATAGTAATAGCTGCTGCCCACCTTGGCCGCCGAAGCGGTGTTGGGCACGCTGCCCAGAATGGAGATGCCGAAGCGGCTCTCCAGACTTTCTTCATCCTTCACCCGGTCGTCCAGGATCTCCCGCAGAACGATGAAAGCCACCGCCAGCAAAAAGCCCAGCGCCGCGCCGATGACGGCGTTTTTCATATAGTTCGGGGCATAGATGCCCGTGGGCATCTGGGGCTCATCGATGATGCGCATGGATGAGCCGTCCACGATGTTGGCGATCTGCTCCTGGGAGACCTCCGCGATGGCCTCCGCCAGCGCCTTGGACACCGAGGGGTTGGGGCTGGTCACATAGACCTGAATGATCTCCGTGTTGGACAGGATGGAGGTGCTCACCATGCCGGACAGATCCGTGTAGGTGTAAGGCAGGCTGGACTGCTCCGCCGCCGTTTCCAGCACGGTGCGGCTGCTCATGATCTGGGCATAGGTATAGGTCAGCGACCGGGCCGCGCTCAGGTCGGCGTTGGACAGCACCGTCTGCTCGCTCTCGCTCTCGGCCCGGTTGTTCACATAGGCCGTGAAGCTGGAGCGGTAGGTGGGCGTCACCAGCAGCTTGGTGCCGGCAAAGGCCGCCAGCGCGCAAAGAACGGTCACCCAGGCCACGACCCACCACCGCTTCAGCACCGCCTTCAGCAGCGGCAGAAGATCGATGGACGCGGCCTCTTCCTCATTGACATAGTTTTTTCTGATTTCTTCCATGGCACATCCTCGGACATTCGTTTCATGACGGTGAAAAAAAGCGCCGGCGCATCCGCGCTCCGGCGCCCATTCAAGCCATCACTTATATTTTATTTACATAGTAGGCGCGGACACAAAATAGCACATTTTAATTTCTCTGTCAATCAATTGTGGCATTTTTTGGCATTTTTGTGCAAATCTTTTCCCCCGAAGCCGCGCTCTCACCGCCGAAAACCGCGGTATTCCGACCCGAAACAAGCAATTCCTTTTCGTTATCATAAACAGGCGCCGCCATCGCACCGCAGGCGCAATCTTCGTCGTTTTCGATATTTATACCCCGGTTTATCCGTTTTTTCACACTTCTCCGTTTCTTTTTGCATATCCCCATCGCTCGCCCGCTTGATCCCGCGCCCGCCCTGCCTCAAATACAGCCCGTTGTCAAATACTGCCCCCTCGCCCCTCTCCGCCCCGTTCCCTCCGCCCCGGGACCGTCCCCCCCTGCAAAAGCAGCCCCCCCGGGCCGTCCCTCCCGCCCCCGGGCTGTCGCTCCGACAAGACACACTCGTCCCCCGCTCGCAGACATCCCCATTGATTTTCCATTAATTTGGTAACAATCCGGAAACAAACATTGAATTATATAATAAATTGTGATACCATCACCTTGGTATGTGCCGCCCTGGGCGTATTGCGCCCCCAAGGGGAAAAACGCCCCCGCCCGGCGGGTTATTTATATATGGTAAGCAAATACATAAAATACATTTTCAGGAAAGGAGGTATTGCGGCATGCAATACCGTAGCAAGCGTTTTGTCAGCCTGATGCTGGTTCTGCTCATGGTGGTTTCCATGTTCCCCGGCACCGCTCTGGCAAGCGAAAGCGAAACGCTCATCCTGGGCGATGACCTTGTCCTTACGGACAATGTGACCATCATCACGGATGCGGACGTTGAGCCCACCGATACCGATACCGGGGCCACCGGCACCGACACCGGCGCCGACCCGGCCGAGGCTGAGGATCCCGCCCCCGCTCCCGAAGCGGAGGAAGAGGCCGAAGCGGAAGCCGAAGAGTCCCAGCCCGCTGAAACCGAGACTCCCGCCGAGGAGACCCCCGTGGAGGAAGCTCCTGCGGCTCCCGCCCTGGAGACCGGCGAAGAGATCGCGGCCTATGACGGCGCGGATGAGACCCCAACCGAAGGTTATATGCTCTACATCTATAACGCCGATGGTACCGTGGGAAAGACAATCAACGGCACAAAGTCCGCAAGTGACTTCTCCCTCAAAAGCGCAATAGAAGACGCAAGGGTCTTTGTTGACAGCAGCATCTTCGGCATCACCACACCTGCCACCTACGTGGTGGAGATGTACGAAGACTCCACCGAGGATGAATCCTTTGCGATCGGCTCCGACGTGACCATCAACGGCAACGGCCACAACATCAACCTAGCCGACAGCGTTGCGCTCACTAATAACGGCACCCTGAATGATGTTACCGTTATTGCCAATGTAACCACCGGCGCAGGTCTCATTGATGCGCTGGAAGCCGGCGGCAACGTCAAGCTCGGCAATGATATTGTTCTTTCCAACACTGATGATCTGGAAGAAATCTTTATCTACATCCTGCTGAACAATAATGCCGTTCTGGATCTAAACGGCCACACCCTCAGCCTCGCCACTTATGCCAGCACCACCTATCAGGTTTTGCTTGGCGGCAGCGGCACGCTGGAAATTAAGGACAGCGGCGAAAACGGCAAGATTATCGCGGACGCCGAATGCTTCACCGTAGAATCGATTTATACAGATGGTTGGTCCGCTGTTCCCTCGGTCACCGTTTCCGGCGGCACCGTCAACAGCCTGTCTCTGGGCGAAGATGCCTCTGTTAACGTCACCGGCGGCGATGTCACCATCCACCTGCATGAAGCTGATTATTTCATGGACTGGGAAACCGAGGAACCGGATGCCGAAGTTTTTGCGGCCTACCTCACCTCCCTGACCATCACCGGCGTTACAGCCGAGAAGATGAACCTGCCCGAGGGCTACAAACTGGTTGACGGCAAAATCGTCGCCGAGGTCGCCGCCGTGGCCACCGTCACGGACAGCGATGGCACCGTCACCAACTACGACAGCCTCCAGGAGGCTCTGAAGGCTCTGACTGCCGGCGCCACCCTGACCCTGCTGCAGGATGTCACCCTCAGCGAAAAGATTAACGTCACCGCTGACCTGACCATCGACGGCGGCAACCACACCCTCACCTACACCGGCTCTGACCGCGCCATCGAGATGCCCAGCACCGCCGACGATCAGCTCAACGTCAGCATCTCCAACCTCACCGTTGACTGCACCGCCAGCTACTGCCAGCGCGGCATCAACTACAACGACGACGGCACCCTGACCCTGAACGGCGTCACCGTCAAGGGCACCAACGTGACCTACGCCCTCAACCTGCCCGGCAGCTCCGACGGCGCCAACGTCACCATCAACAACTCTGATCTCTCCGGCTGCATCGCCCTGAACGTCTGGGGCGAAAACTGCACCATCAACGCCACGAACTCTCATTTCACCTCCGTGGACAACACCGCGACGGAAAACTATTCCGCCATTGTCCTCAACAACGACGGCAACATGTCGGCGGACGGCACCACGGTCAACATCACCGGCGGCTCCATTACTGCCCGGGACGAGAACGGCGAACCTTCCTCCGCCGTCCGCAACAGCACCGCCACCGGTACTGTGACAGTCAGCGATAGCACCACCGTTGTTGGCGAAACCATCGTCCCCGTGGCCATTGTTGACTACGGCACCGGCAGCTTCTATAGCTTCACCTCTCTCGAGGCCGCCATCGCCCATGTCATCAAGGATGGCGGCGGCACCGTCAAGCTCCTCCGGGATGTTGAGCTGGACGCGGCTGTGTCCCTCACTGCAGACATCACCTTCACTCTGGACGGCAACGGCCACACCATTGCTCCGGCCGCGGGCAGCACCGAGACCAACAGCGCCTTTAACTGGGGCCAGGGCAGTGACGCCACCCGCGCCACCCGCAACTACACCATTAAGAACGTTGTCTTTGACGGCTGGACCACCGACCATGTGGTTCGTCTGCAGGGCGTGACCGCCACCATTGACAACTGCCAGTTCATCAACTGCAACCAGCCCGACGGTCTGGGTCTGCTGACGCTGACCTGCACCGATGCAGCGGTTTCCAACTGCCTGTTCAAGAATAACACTTGCCTCGAAGCCATCGATGTGAACAGTTGGGGCGATGGTTCTGCTTCCGTCTCCACCATTACCGCTTGTACTTTCGAAAACAACACCTGCAGCGATGCCGGTGTGATCAAGTATAACGACGGCGATGGGCTGACCGTCACCGGCTGCAAATTCCTGAACAATACCGTGAACACCACCGGCAACGCTGCCACCGTGTACATGGGCTTCAACTATGACTGCGAGGTCAGCAACTGCCTCTTCTCCGGCAACACGGTTACTACCTCTAGCTCCACCACCAAGCGCTTTGCCAGCGCCATCTTCTGCGATGAATGCGTCGTGACTGGCAATGTGTTCCTGGACAACACCGCCACCCGCAACGGCGAGACTGTCTCCACCGTCGTCGCCGCAGCGAACTACCTTGGCAATGCTAACCTGAGCCAGAACTACTGGGGCGACGGCGAAGAGCCCGTCCCCGGTGTGGACTACACCATCGAGTTCACCAATCACACCGTCACCGTAGACAACTACTACACCGCCTACGATGCGGAAAGCGGTCTGTCCGAACTGACCAGCGTCTCTTATGTGGCCAAGGTCGGCAAGTACAGCTACACTTCCCTGCAGGCCGCCGTTGACGCCGCCCAGGACGGCGCCACCGTCACCCTGCTTGGCGACGCTTCCGGTTCCGGCGTGGTGATCGAGAAGAACATCACCATCGACTTCGGCGGCCACACTTACACCGTAACCGGCCCCGCCGTCGGCTCTGAAGGCACCATGACCCTGGGCTTCCAGCTCCTGGCCGGCAGCGACAAAGCTGATCCCTATAATGTCACTCTGACCAACGGCACCATCGCCAGCACCGAATACGACGAGTCCGGCGTTCTGGTTCTGGTCATGAACTACGCCGACCTGACCCTGAGCAACATCACCCTGGACGGCAAAAACGCAGACAGTGCCACGCTGGTGTGCAACAACGGTACTTCTCAGGTGATCGGTGAGACCAACATCACCGGCGCCAGCGATACCGCTTACACGCTGAATGTGGACGGCTACTCCTTCGATTACTATCCCAGCGTATCCCTGACCATCAACACCACCGGCACCATCACCGGCAAATCCTACTTCTATGGTGATAAGGCAGCCGTTGATATCAAGGCCGGTACTTTCACCGGTGACATCAACACCTATGACGGCAGCTATGGCACCGCCGACATCACCATCACCGGCGGCACCTTCGCCAACGACGTTTCCGCCTACTGCACGGAAACCGGCGCTTCCCTGCCCACGCTGGATGGCCGCTATGTGGTGGGCGAAGCTCCCACCGCTACCATTAATAACCTGGGCTCCATGACCATCCCGGCCGGAGACTACATTACCCTTGGCGGTGGCAGCAGCGACACAGATATGCCCCTGAGCTTCGTCATGCAGTTCCTGGCGGATCAGAATGAAGAGGACATGAAAACCAGCCCCTATGCCGACTGGTATGCCGACTTCGTCATCACCTTCACCGGCATTGAGGATGACTCCTTCACCGCGGACGGCTGCTATCTGGCCGGCTACTACGGTGACTTCGGTTGGGTCAAGGTCCCTGTGGACGATATGGAAATTGAAGACGGCGTCCGCTACCCCGTTATGCTGGGCGTTGGCATGGGCCAGAAATATGAATACATCTGCTCCAGCGTCAAGGACTTCCGCTGCGCCATGTATCTCACCGAGGAGATCCTGGAAGCCAATCCCAACCTCCAGGTCACCCTGGAGCTGAGCGTGGTTGACAATTCCCAGGGCGACAAGGCAGCCACCGAGGCCCTGATGTCCACGGACGGCAGCTCCATCTACCAGGTCGCCGAGCATCAGTACGACAGTGTCGACTTCATGGGCTACGTCGCCAGCATTTCCACCACCCGCGACACCTATTATTACACCACGCTGCAGGAGGCCTTTGACGAAGCCTATCCCGGCGAGACCATCGACCTGATCGCTGACATCAGCCTCTCTGAAACCGTCGTGCTCGCGGCTGGCAAGAACATCACCCTGAACCTCAACGGCCACAGCGTCACTTCCACCAGCCAGCCCGCGTTCCGCGTTAAGGGCGTTCTGGACGTACTGGACGTGACCGGCGAGGGCAGAGTGAGTTCCGATACCGGCTACTGCTTCATCGTTGGCAGCAACTCCGACGAGGGCCTCATCTCCGGCGAGCTGACCATTAAGAGCGGCAACTTCTTCGGCGTCACCTCCGCAGTGTCCGTCACCGCCGGCGTGGCCACCATCGAGGGCGGCTACTTTGAAGCTACCCCCTATCAGGACGCCTACAATTTCACCCTCAACTGCATCGACGCGAACTACGCAGCCGGCGCAGCCAGGATCGTTGTCACCGGCGGTACCTTCTATCAGTTTGACCCCTCGGACAACCTGGCCGAAACCGGCGGCGCCAACTTCTGCGATCCCAACTACACCGGCTACTATGACGCCGAAAACCAGTGCTGGATCGTGGATGAGCTCCACCCCGTGGCCCTCATCGGCGAGACCCCCTATGAGACGCTGGAAGAGGCCATCGCCGCCGCAGAAGCCAGCGACACCATCGTCCTGGTGGACGATGTGGCCCTCGATGAGCAGATCGAGCTCAAGACCCCCATTACCCTTGATCTGAAAGGCTACACCGTCATCTCCACCGCCCAGAAGGCCTTTGAGGTTTACGCGGATGTCACCATCCAGAACGGCCGCATCGAAGCCGTTCAGCGCTGTGTGGATACCCGCAAAGCTGTGACCCTGACCCTCAAGGACATTACTCTGATCGCGGATGAATACCACTCGGAATACAAAAACCCCCAGCCCCTGACCATCGGCGGCTCTGAGGCTGGCACCGTGGTGACCCTCAGCAACTGCCAGATCGACGCCGGCGATAAAGGCTACGGCATCATCAGCTTCGTTAAAACCAATCTGACCATCACCGACACCCGTGTTTCCGGTTTCGGCGCGGTCTACATGAAGGCGGGCTCCGAGGGCTCCGAGATTTCTCTGCAGAACTCCATCCTGCACACCACCAACGATATCGAAAATGCCGGCGTGAACAATGACTTCGCCGCCGTCGTCTTTGAAACGAACAACATCACCCTGACGGTGGATGCGGATTCCCACATTGAAGGCGACAAATCCTATGGCATCAGCCTTTGCAAAGGCAACGCCGACGGCACGGAACCCCCCACTACCGGCCATAAGATCACCATCTACGGCGACCTCACCGGCACCTATGCGCTGAAAAGCTGGACGGCTGCCTCCACCGTTCAGGTCATCGACAACGGTACCAACGTCAACTATCTGGAAGGCGAAGGCTATGTCTTCAATGACGCCGGCGTCATCATCGGCCGGGCCGTGGCCGCCATCTGGCGCGAGTCCGAATCCGGGCGCTTCGTCTCCCTGCAGGCTGCCGTCGACGCGGCAGGCGAAGGTGATATCATCACCCTCCTGGAAGACATAGAGCTCACCAAAGGTGTCACCGTGGCAGCGGATGATGTGATCACGCTGGATTTGTCCGGCAAGACCCTGTCCTACACCTCCTCGGCAAACGCCGCCGACCCGCTGCTCAAAAACAACGGCACCCTGACCATCCAGGACAACAGCGCGGATGGTGCCGGCAAGATCACCTACACCAGTACGACGCCCGATACGAACCACGGCTATGCCACCAACACCATCACCAACGCCGGCCATCTGACGGTGGAAAGCGGCACCATTGAGAACCTGACCACCGGCGGCGCCAGCTACGCCATCGACAGCGCCTGGCATACCGAGGATATGTCTCTGACCATCAACGGCGGCACCATTACCGCAACAGAAGTCGCCGTCCGCCAGGTTCCCTACTCCGCCACTGCGACAAACACTGTTACCATCAACGGCGGCACCCTCACCGGCGCCACCGCCGGTCTGCAGACCTTTAACACCAGCCCCGACGCCAACAAAGCAGAAGTAAATATCTACGGCGGTGAATTCAACGGCACTTACGCTTTCTACACCTACTACGCTTCCGCTCAAGGCTCTGCCGGCACTACGATCACGGTTGATGGCGGCACCTTTAACGGCTATGTCTACCTGTATAACGGAAAAACTGGCAGCTCGGCTTATCCCATGACCGTCAGCATTCGAGATGGCAAATTCAATGCAGGCGTTTATGTTTTCACCATGGGCGCGAGCAATAGTGATTACGTCTACATTCCTGCCATCTCCGGCGGCATTTACACCGTAGAGCCCTACGAAGGCAGCATTGCCGAGGGCTATACCGCGGCAAGCTACACCGATGAAGATGGCATCACCTTCTACGGCATCGTGGAAGAAGAGATCATCACCACCGGCGAAGCCGCCATCGGCTCCACCGTCTATGCCACCCTGGCGGACGCCATCGAAGCAGCCGAAGAGGGTGCGTTCATCAACATCCTCCAGGATGTGGAAACCGTTCCCAGCATCAACAAGGCTGTGACCATCATCAACAACGGCGGTTACAGTCTTGGCAACGCGGATACCACGATGGCCGCTCTGGTAGCTGCGGTTGCTGAGGGCTACACCGTCACCAACGTGGCCAACATGGGCATGATCTTCTCCATCGCTCTCTCCGGCGCGGAAGGCTCCGTGGTTGCCATGATCGGTGATGACACCTACACCACCGTCAAGGCCGCTCTGGAAGCCGCTCAGGATGGTGATACCGTCGTTCTGGTCGCCGACGTCAATGAGAATGAGAAAGACAGCGACATGATCATCCCCCAAGGCGTCACGCTGAATCTCGGCGCTTATGATCTGATGGTCCGTTCTCTGGTCGGCTCCAACGGCAGCTATGTGGTCGGTTCTGTCTACTCCACTTCCAATGATTACGCAACCCTTAAAGCAGAAACCCTGCGGCTTGGTGAAAATGCTCCTATGAATGATAAAGCGCAGAGCATCGTGCCGATTTACGTCCCCACGATGGAAGCTTATGTTTTCAGTCTGTATATCATCAATGACATAATCAGCAGGCCCGATCTCAGTACAGAATTCAGCATCAACGCAGAAAACGAAACTCTCCGCCTTAAATTCGGCCAGTCTCTGTCGGGACCTGTGCGTACTGGGCTGCTGCAGGATTACTCTGCTGAAGAGAACGACTTCAGAATCATTGTTCTCCTTAGCTGGGAAAATGACAACGGCAGTTATGAACAGACCTATGTTTATAACGACAAGTTCGTTAAGACCGCCTTTGGAGACACTGGCCAGTACTACACCTTCACACTGACCGGTTACACTGCCCTGGGTCTTAATGAGAGCAACATGAACAGCTTGAAGATTCAGGCCATGATGATCACCGACAGCGGCGTTGTTGCGGCTGGCAGTGTTTTGACAGTTGACAACGCAAGCTAAAGCTAATCAATATCAAGGTCAAAAAAATATAAGAAAGGAGCTTTTCCATGCAGAAGTTTGAATCCCCGGACATCGAGATCACCAAACTGACTACGGAGGAAATCGCCACCGGCGGTAATGAATCTGGTGCGACTCAGGACGATCTCTGATCTCAGCACCA
Source organism: uncultured Oscillospiraceae bacterium (assembly GCA_964605075.1). Classification (GTDB taxonomy): domain Bacteria; phylum Bacillota; class Clostridia; order Oscillospirales; family Oscillospiraceae; genus CAJOIG01. The sequence continues at coordinate 7,124 of CAZSAX010000031.1, read as the reverse complement.
TCCCTCTCATCTAAGCAGACCGGGCTCGCCCGGTCTGCGCCAAAGAAACAGAACAGGCCGGAGCAATCCGGCCTGTTCTCCCCCAAAAAACTTACTCTATTTATCCTGGCACTTGAATTTGATCATTCTCAGGAAAGGAGCTTCCTGTTATGTATAAAAGAATCATTTCTATATTTCTGGCTCTGCTGATGCTTCTGAGCCTTTGCGCCTGCCGGCGGAAGGATCCCGCGGAAATCAGCGAGTCCTTTGCCGGCACCCCGGTTGTCACGGAAGATCCCCAGACCACACCGGTGCCCACCACTGCGCCGGACAACAGCACCCCCTCTCCCCGGCCCACGCTGAACTGGGTGGAGAGCGAGGACGGCCAAAGTATGACCGCCGCGCTCCCCGGCTCCAACGGGGGAGCCGCCCAGGTGCAGATCGGCGTTGTTCAGGGCGAGGCCGCGGAAGACCTCCCGGATGACAGCACCCTTTCCACGCCCACAGACCCCACCACAGCGCCCACGGCATCCGCCGCTTCCACTCCGGTGCCCACGGCATCCGCCGCTTCCACCCCGGCGCCCACAGCATCTCCCGCCTCCACCCCTGCGCCTACAGCATCCCCCGCCTCTACCCCGGCGCCCACAGCATCTCCCGCCTCCACCCCTGCGCCTACAGCATCCCCCGCCCCCACCACAGCGCCCACCGTCGCCCCCAGGCCCACCGACAGCCCCAGCCAGACCCAGGCCCCGGCGACCAACTGGACCGGCCCGGCCAGGAACACCACCCTGGCCCAATATGAAGCCATGAGCGGCCAGGAGCAGCTCCTGTTTTATTACAGCTTCGCCAGCGCCGCCGACTTCAACGCCTGGTACAACACCGCCAAAGAGGCTCACGACGCCGCCCAGGATTACATTGAGATCGGCGGCAACGGCGTTGTCAACGCAGGCGGTTGAGCACAATGAAAAACTTTTATCGCATCGCCGGCCTTACCGTGGCCATGGACAGCTTTGGCCGCACACCGGTTCAAGCCGAACCTTACCGCTGTGAGCCGGTTGAAAATCCCGACATCACAATCAGTCAAACCATCTGGAAAATCTATAAAGATCGTTACCCTGACGCCAGCGACGATCTGGCCGAATACATGATGACCGGCACCAGCTTTTATAGACAACTTCTGGACTTCGGCGGCATGATGCTCCACTCCTCCGCCGTGGTGAAGGAGGGCAGGGCGTATCTTTTCACCGCCGACTGCGGCACGGGCAAATCCACCCACACCCAGCTCTGGCTCCGGGAATTTCCCGACGCTTTCATCCTCAACGATGACAAGCCCGCCCTCCGCCGGGAGAATGACGGCTGGTTTGCCTACGGCACCCCCTGGAGCGGCAAGACCGACCAGAACGTGGACGCCCGCGTCCCCCTGGCCGGCATCGCCATTCTGGAACGGGCGGAAGAAAACGCCATCGCCCCCTACCGGGGCATCGACGCCACCCGGGCGCTGCTCAAGCAGGTGAACCGCCCCAAGGCGGCGGAATACCGCATCAAGCTGATGGACCTGCTGGACAGGCTCATCGCCGAAGTTCCCATCTGGAAGCTTTCCTGCAACATGGAGCCGGAAGCGGCCCATTTATCCTTTGAAACCATGTCGAAAGGACAAACAAAATGAAGATCAAAGACGGATACATTCTCCGCAGCATCGCCGGGGATAACATCGTTCTCCCCTCCGGGGACGAGCTGGATCTGAACGTCGTCATCACCCTGAACCACAGCGCCCGCTTCCTCTGGGAGCGGCTGGAACAGGGCGCGGAGGCCGATGAGCTCACCGAGGCCCTGCTGGGGGAATACGAGGTGGACCGGGCAACCGCCGAAAAAGCGGTGGCGGATTTCATCGAAACGCTGAAACACCATGACCTGCTTGCCTGAAAAGGATTTCCGCCTGGCCGAGCTCATGCCCCTGTTCCGGGAGGCCCTGGACGCGGGAAAGACCGTGCGTTTCAGTCCCCGGGGCGTGAGCATGAAGCCCATGCTCCGCCAGGGCATCGACAGCGTGGTCCTCTCCCCCCTGCCGGACAAACTGCAAACATACGATCTGCCCCTCTACCAGCGCCCGGACGGCAAGTACATTCTCCACCGGGTGATCGCGGTGGAGGGCGATCACTATGTCTGCTGCGGCGATAATCAATATGAGCCGGAGTCCCCGGTGTATCATCATCAGATGATCGCCCTGGTCACCGCCTTCACAAGGGGCAGGCGCCTCATTCCCGTCACCGCCCCCGGCTACCGGCTCTATTGCCGCCTGTGGTGTGCCGCGCGGCCCCTTTTGAAGCTTTACAAGCGGGGCCGGGCCTTCCTGGGCCGGCTGAAAAGGAAACTTCGCTCATGAAAGTCTTTCGCTATCTTTGGAAAAAAATGCGCCGGCGGATCCCGGCGCTTTTGGTGCTTATTGCGGCCAATGTGGGCGCGGCCCTGCTGGCCGTGAGCTTCGCGCTGGGCACCAAGGGCGTGATCGACAGCGCCGTGGACGGCGACCAGGCCGCCTTTCTCCGGGCCTGTCTGGTGCAGGCCGGCATCATTGCGGGGCTGCTGATCTGCCTGTTTGTTTACCGCTATCTCCACGCCCGGCTCCAGGACGAGCTGGACCGGGACTGGAAAAAGGACCTGCTGCACCGCCTGCTCCGGGGCGATTACGCCAGCATTTCCGAATTCCACAGCGGCGAGCTCATTAACCGCCTGACAAACGATGTCCGCATCGTGGACGACGGCCTGCTTGCCACCCTTCCCGGTCTTGCCTCCATGCTGACCCGGCTGGGGGCGGTGGTGGGCGTGCTGGCGGCCATGGCGCCGTATTTCACGCTGTTTATCGTCCTATTCGGCGCGGCGGTGGCGCTGACCACCGGGCTTGTGCGCAAGCGCGTGCGCGGGCTTCACAAGCGCGTCAGCGCCGCCAACGGCAAGGTCTCCGGCTTCATGCAGGAGATTTTGGAAAAGCTCATGCTGGTCCAGGCCATGGACGCCGCCCCGGAAGTGGAAAAGCGCAGCGACGCCCTTCTCAACGAGCGCTTTGCCATCGGGCGCAAAAAGCGCCGCTTCTCCCTCACCGCCAGCACCTGCACCAGTCTTCTCACCTATGGCTCCGGCTTCGTGGCCCTGGTGTGGTGCGCCGCCGGGGTGCAGCGGGGCGCCATGAGCTTCGGCGAGCTCACCGCCATCACCCAGCTGGTCAGCCAGCTCCAGGCCCCGCTGGTGAATCTGACCGGCGTTCTGCCCCAGTACATCGCCATGAACGCCGCCTGCGAGCGCCTGATGGAGCTGGAAGCGCTTTGCGGCCCTGACGAGGCCATAGACCCCATGGACGCCTGGGCGCTGTATGAACGCATGCAGGCCCTTTCCGGCGAAAAGCTCAGCTTTTCCTACGGCCGGGATCAGGTGCTGGAGGAAAGCGATTTCCGCCTGCCCAAAGGCGCCTTTGCCGTGGTCACCGGGCCTTCCGGCATCGGCAAGAGCACCCTTCTGAAGCTCATGCTGGGCGTTTTCCGGGCCGAATGCGGTTCCCTGCACCTGGATACCCCCCAGGGGCCCGTGGCCCTCTCCCAGGCCACCAGAGGCCTTTTTGCCTATGTCCCCCAGGGGAATCTGCTGTTCAGCGGCACGCTGCGGGAAAATCTTACCCTCAGCCGTCCGGACGCCAGCGACGCGGAGATCGAAAACGCCGTCTACGTCAGCGGCATGGACAGCTTTCTCCCCCAGCTTCCCGACGGACTGGAAACGGTTCTGGGCGAGAATGCCCACGGGCTTTCCGAAGGGCAGGCCCAGCGGCTGGCCATCGCCCGGGCGGTGCTGGGCGGCGCGCCCATTCTCCTGCTGGACGAAGTGACCTCCGCCCTGGACGCCGAAGCGGAGCAGCTTGTGCTGGAGCGGCTCAAAGCCCTTCCCGGCCGCACCTGCATCGCCGTGACCCACCGCCCCGCCGCCCTGGCACTGGCGGACTGGCAGCTGGAGATGGGCGACAGCGGCATCCGCTGCCACCGCCTTTCCCCCGGCAAAACCCGCGCCTGACACAAACAAAATCTCACCCGCGGCAGGCAAATACAGCAAATTCGGCGTGGTGGTTTTCCCCTCCACAATGCCCTGTCTGCTCAGGCGGAGAACTTCCGCATCGCAGGAGCTTTAAGACCTTCCGCACTATGGCTCACCGACAAAAAAAGCGCAGCGTGGATCACCGCCACGCCGCGCTTTTTTCCGTTTTTTATCAAAGGCCCATATCCACCACAGCGTCATAGCCATCGCGGACGGCATGCATTACCTTACGGGCCCGCTGGGCGTCGCCCACCACATAGAAGTTTTTCACCAGAGGCCGCAGCGCCTCCACCTCCTCGCTCCGGGCCCGAAGTCCCGCCGCCATCACCACCGTGTCGCAGGGGAAGAATTCCTCCTGACCCTGGGCGTTTACGGCATAGACTCCCGTTTCTTCGATCCGGGTGCAGCGCACCCCGGTGCAGCAGCGGATCCTGTCGTTGTTTTCCAGCTCATGCATCAGCCCCAGCCGGTGCATTTTGCCGCACTCCGACGCAAGCTCCGGCAGCATCTCCAGCACCACCACATCGTGCCCCTCGTCGGCCAGATAAACCGCTTCCTCACAGCCCACAAAGCCGCCGCCGATGATCACAACGGAGGTCCCGATCTCCGAATCTTTTTCCAGCTCGGCGCCATAAAGAACATTGGCTCCGTCAATGCCCGGGATCGGCAGCCGCAGAGGCTCGGCCCCCACCGCCGCGATCAGGACATCCGGCCGGATCTCCTTCACCAGCGCCGCATCCACCCGGGTGTTCAGCCGCAGATCAATGGGCAGCGCCATGACCTTGGCCGCCTGGCTCTCCCGGTAGCGCAGCATGGGCATTTTGAAATAGGCCCCCGTGTCCGCATATTTCAGCGTACCGCCCAGCTTGGGCCGCTCGTCGCAAAGGATCACTTCATGGCCCTTTTCATAGGCCGTCAGAGCCGCCTGCATACCGCCGGCGCCGCCGCCCACAATAAGCACCTTCCGCTTCTGCCGCACCGGCAGCGGATGGAAGAAATCATGCTCGCGGCCAATGATGGGGTTCACCGTGCAGCGCAGGGTGCGGTTTTCGATCATGCCGCTTTCGCATTCCAGGCAGCGAATGCAGGGCGTGATCTGCTCCGGGCAGCCCTCGATGACCTTTTTGGGCAGGAAGGGATCCGCCACCAGCGCCCGGGCCATGGCAATGCAGTCCGCGCCGCCCCCGGCCAGAAAGGCCTCCATATCATCGGGCATGTTGAATGCCCCCACCGAAATCACCGGTGTTTTCACATGCTTTTTGATCTCCGCCGCCAGATGGGCATTTTCCATATCCTTCTGGAAGGCGCCGGGATGCATCAGCACGCTGGAGTACTCATCCTGCTGGGTGCCGGCGGACACATGGATCAGATCCACCTTTCCGTCCAGCATTTTGGCGATCTCTATGCCGGTTTCAATGCCGTAGCCGCCGGGGCAGCGCTCCGAGCCGGAGATCCGGATCTCAATGGGGAAGCCGGGGCCCACCGCCTCCCGGACCTTCTGCACCACCAACAGCGGAAACCGCATACGGTTTTCCATGCTTCCGCCATATTCATCCGTCCGGAAATTGGTCATGGGCGAGATGAACTGATGCAGCAGCCATCCATGGCCGCCATGGATCATCACCATGTCAAAACCCAGCTTTTTCGCCTGGCCGGCCGCCCGGCCATACTGCGCCGCCACTTCCTCGATCTGCTCCCGGGTCATCTCCTCCACGGTGTCGCCCCAGGCATCCACATAGCCCGAGGGGCCCATGGCATTCCGGCCGCCGATCAGCTCCGGCGAACACAGGGCTCCGCCGTGGTCGATCTCCACCGAGGCCGCCGCGCCGTGGGAATGGATGGCGTCCACCAGCTTGATGAAATAGGGCCAGGCATGGGGCTCGTTGATCCCCGCCTGCTGGGGGTGGGATCGCCCGGTGGACAGATCCACGATCACATCTCCCACCGGCACCACCGCCGCACCGCCGGCCGCCCGAAGCTTATAATATTCAATGTTATCCTGACAATAGTGCTCCTCCGGCCCCAGTTCCGCCATAGAGGTAGGGGCCGAAAACATACGATTTTTCAAAACCAGTTTACCGATCTGGATCGGACTGGTAAGATGAGGGTAACGATTTTCCATTCGGATGCCTCCCTTTTGTTTTCTGCTTAAAGCTTATAAGATGATCGAAGAATTGTAAAACAATAATTATTTATCATTTCTGAATTTTTTCTTGTCGCGGCTGATCTGCGGCCTTTTCCGGCAATTAAACAGCAGTTCCGCTTTGCCAAACCGCATCTGCCCGGAAAAAATGCAGCCGCCGAGCTCTGCTTCGGCCACGATCTCTGGGGAATATGCCGCCGTCCGCCGTCTGCGCCGTACAGGCCCTTGCAAAGCCCCGGAGGTCACTCTCCGAGGGCTTAAATATTGCAAAATCAATTCTGTAAAGGGAAAACATAAGGGAAAATTTCAACCACTTATAAGCACAAAGACCTCCGCAGAAGCAGTACCCTTACCGGGTCAGTTAGCCCGGGGGGGTGCAACTGCAGAGGTCGTTCCGGACACACTATATCGCAGTTTTTCTGTCTTGTCAACCAGCGCGCAACCGCACGCGCCTTTGTATACCATCCTTCCTTTTTTGCACAAAATTTACTTCCACAAAAAGAAAAAAGACCCCGGAAACATCAAGACTGGGGTTACCTCATAAAAAGGATCACCGGGGTTCCGGGATCATTATATACAATAAAATTCGGCGGATGCAGAGGCATCTGCTCAGGAGGAAGCTCCGAAAGTCAGCTGTTATCAGCATACACCCGCCAAAAGCAGATTATCAAAGAAAAAGGGAATCGTCAAGGCACGCTTCCACATAAACTCTCGTGACAATAACATTCCACCGGCACATGGCAGAAAATCAAAAAAGCGATGTGTTTCCACATCGCTTTCCTGGCAGGGGAAGAAGGCTTCGAACCCTCGGCCTACGGTTTTGGAGACCGTCGCTCTACCAACTGAGCTATTCCCCTTTATCTTTATGTTTGGTGGACCATCAGGGACTCGAACCCCGGACCGACCGGTTATGAGCCGGCTGCTC
>CAZSAX010000030.1:0-18803 GCA_964605075.1 uncultured Oscillospiraceae bacterium | reverse complement strand
GCTACATCATGCGCATGGGCAGCCACGTGTTCTTCAACGGCATGGCCCTGGGCGAAGTGAACAAGGTCAACATCGAAGACGGCAAGACCCTGGTCATCAAATACAACGGCCTGGGCGACCTGAACGAAGACGGCACCCGCAACGTGCTCTTTGAGCTCAACGGCATGCGCCGTGAGGTTGCCGTGCCCGACCCCACGGCCAAGGACAGCGCCACCAAGTTCCCCGTGGCCGACCCGGCCGATGACGGCCAGGTGGGCGCTTCCATCCCGGGTATGGTGTCCCGGGTGGATGTGAAGGCTGGGGATACGGTGGAGGCCAACCAGACCCTGGTGGTCATTGAAGCCATGAAGATGGAAACCAGCGTTGTGGCCAAAAAGGCCGGCCTTGTGAAGGAAGTGCGGGTGGCCAAGGGCGACAATGTCCGGGCCGGCGAGCTTCTGGTGACCATCGAGACGGAGTAAGAGAATGTTTGAGAATGTAAAAGTTCCGGAGGGCTATTCCTTTGAATACCTTTCGGAATGTGAATCCACCAACGACCTGGCCTTTGCAAAGGGCGCCGGCGCCATCGTTTGCGCCGGCCGCCAGACCAAAGGCCGGGGGCGCATGGGACGCAGCTTCTCCTCGGAAGAGGGCGGTCTGTATTTCTCCCTGTGCATCAAGCCCGGCTGTCCCCTGAAGGAGGCCACGGCACTGCCGGCGCTGGCCGCACTGGCGGTCCGGGACGCCATCGGCGATTCGGCCAAAATCAAGTGGCCCAACGATATCCTGGTGGACGGCAGGAAAGTCTGCGGTATTCTCACGGAGGCCCGGGGCGAACTCATCGTGTTCGGCTTCGGCGTGAACATCCGCAATGAGCTTCCCGAAGAACTGAGCCAGGCCGGCCGGGTGGATATGGAGGCGCAGACGCTGCTGGAAGCCATCGGTGAGCGCATGGCCCGGATCGTGGCGGAATACCCGGAAAATCGGGAGACGCTGATGCAGGACTACGCCTTCAAGTGCTGCACCCTGGGACGGATGGTGGACATCGTCTACCGGGGTATGCCCATGTCCGGCTTTGCCTGCAGCGTGGATAAGCACGGGGGGCTCATGGTCATGACCCAGGAAAGCCGCACCGTGGTGACTATTTATTCCGGTGAGGCTACCTTTGCCTCCGGGGATTAAAAGCGGTTTTTCAGCCCGTCCCAGATCTCAAGAATACGGAATTTCAGCTCATAGCCCTCGTCCGACTGCGTGACGAGGGCTTTTTCGTCCTCGGTCAGCAAGCCGAAGGTCTCCTGGCTGGAAGAGGCCAGAGCCTCAGTGCACAGCGGCGGAAACAGGACGCACCACCAGTTCTGTCCCGCTCCTTCGCCCATGACCACCCGCAGGGCCAGATAGTCCCCGGCGGGAAGAGAGAAGTTTACATAATCTCTTGTGGGGAAGTGTTCGGTGGTCAGCGTTACCGTCACATCGCCCAGTGCCTCAAGGGCGGGCCGCTGGGCTTCAATAACGGCCAGCGCCTCTTCCCGGGTGGCGGCCTCCGCCAGCGCGGGGGCCAGAATGGCCGTGATCTCGTCCCGGAGGCGAAGCTTGGCCGCCTGATCTTGGGCGGAATCCGAATTCGCCACCACATGCAGCCGCACCAGCTTTCCGGAAAGCGCCTCCTGGGTATTCTGGGCCCAGAGACCGGAGAGGAATGTGATGCAAAGGGCCAGCAGCAGGGCCAGCTCCCAGGCTTTCCATTTGGACATAAAAAATCACCGCCGATCCAGATTCGGCGGTGTTTTTCTTTGCCGCCGGGAAAATTATCGGCGGTGATTTCTGTTTTTATACCTCCAGCCGGGGGCTGGGGCGGGTGAGGAAGCATTCCTCATAGCGGGACCGGAGCTGTTCGTAAGCGCGGGCGGCATCGGCATCGGAGGAAAACAGACCGAATACGGCGCTGCCGGTGCCGGTCATGGCGGCACCCAGCGCTCCCATGGACAGAAGCTCGGACTTGATGGAACTGATCTCTGCGCAGTTCCGGGGCAGAACATCTTCAAAGACATTGAAGAGCCGGTGGGACACGCCGTTAAGGTCGGCGTGATCCAGGGCGGAGAGAATGCCGGCAGTGTCCGGATGCATACGGCTTTTTCGCTCGTCGATTTTGGCGAAAAGAGCCGGGGTGGAGATGGCGAAGGCGGGCTTGGTGATGACAATGGCGCAGTCCGGCAGGGCGGGGAGCTGGGTGAGGATCTCGCCCCGGCCCTCCGCCAGAGCGGTACCGCCCTGAACGCAGAAGGGGACGTCGCTGCCCAGTTTTTCCGCCATTTGGCAGAGTTCCCCGGCGCTCTTTTGGCTTCCGGTGAGTTTGTTCAGCGCCCGGAGCACGGCGGCGGCGTCAGAGGAGCCGCCCCCCATGCCGGCACAGACAGGGCTGCGCTTGGTCACGGCGATCCGGGCCCCTTTGCCGCTGCCTTCCAGGAAAAGCATGGCGGCCTTCAGGGCCAGATTCCGTCCATCCGCCGGCAGGTAGGGCTGGCCGGGATCGATGGAAAAGGCGCCGTCGGTGAGTTCGATCTCGATGTCGTCGCCAAAGTCCACGGACTGCATCACCATGCGCATGTCATGGTAGCCGTTTTTCGCCTTGCTCACAACGTCCAGGCTCAGATTCAGTTTGGCATGGGCTCGTTCGATCATAGTTTCTCAAAAAGAAGGTCCAGAAGCACGGTGCCGCTGGGGAGGGCCCAGCCGGTGCTTTCGGCGTTTTTCTCTGTGTAGCCAAGGCCGAGACCGCTGTCCCGGCGGCTGTCATAGATCATGAAGGGCACGGGGGTTCCGTCGTGGCCCCGGGTGGCGGTGAGGGTCTTGTGGTCGGACAGGAAGAGGATGCGGAAATCCTCGCCGCGGCTTTGCAGCCAGTTTACGATGGGGATCATTTCCCGGCTGTCCAGCCATTCAATGGACTGGATCTTGCCCGGCAGGTCTCCGTTGTGGGTGCATTCATCCGGGGCTTCGATGTGAAGACAGGCAAAGTCGCAGCGGGAGAGGATCTCCATGGTCTTTTCCGCCTTGCCGGCCCAGTTGGTGTCGATCTCCCCGGTGACGCCGGGGACGGCCGGGGCCGGCAGACCGGACAGCCGGGCAATGCCCCGGACCAGAGGGACGGCCGAGACCACTTCGCCGTCATGGCCGTATTTCTCTTTGAAATCGGGCAGGATGGCGGCGGTGCCTTCCGCCCAGAACCAGACACAGTTGGCGGGAAGCTTGCCCTGGCGGCGGCGCTCTTCGTTGAGGGGGTGCCTGTCCAGAAAACGGAAAGCGGCCTGCTGCATCTCGGCCAGCGCGCGGGCATCGTCACAGCCGGTGGGGAGAAGCGGCCCGATCCGCTCCCCCAGATGGTCATGGGGCGGGGTGAGGCGGATGCCGTCAATGCGGGCGTTTTTCTTCACCATGAAGTGGCGGAAGGAGCTGCCGGGGTAAATGGAGCAGCCGTATTTTTCCGCCAGCGCCCCGAACTCGGGGCTGGCCCAGAGATCCCGGATGAGGACATCGGAGACCTCGCCCTCGATGGAGCCGGCGCTGTGGGAGAGAATGCGGCGCTGGGCATAAGGGGCGTCGGAGTCCTCCAGACTTACCATGTTGCAGCGGCAGGCCATGTCGCCGTCGGCCAGGGAAATGCCCTGGGCGGCAGCTTCCAGCGGGCCCCGGCCGTTATAGTAACGCAGGGGGTCCACGCCGAAGATGGAAAGGATCGCCGTGGCGCTGCCGGGCTCAAACTCCGGCGGGCAGTTGATAACGCTTCCCAGCTCGCCTTTGGCGCACAGGGCATCGATAAGCGGTTTATTTGCGATTTCCAGCGGTGTTTTTCCGCTGCGGTCGGGCAGGGGATTGTCCGCCATGCCGTCGCCGATAAAAAGAAGATATTTCATAGAATCACCATCGTCAGTATACGACAAAAGCGGAAAACTGGCAATCACGAATTATATGCTGGCAGGAAGGGGAAGGATATGTTATAATTACCATTATATGAGAGCTGTATACATGACGGATGGGAAAGGAGCGAAGATACATGAAGCATAAAAAGGCGTTGATTTTTGGTCTGGCGGCCGCTGTTTGTCTGCTGACGGCCTGCGGGGGGAAAGAGGCAGGGCCGGCGGAGATGGAGGTGTCCGAGGCCTATACCACGCCGGAGCCGACGCCGTTGGTATCGGTGACGGAGGCAACGCCCAGCCCGGAGCCTTCGCCGGTATCGGAGCCTCAAACAACACCGGAGGACCGCAATCCGCTGACGGGACTTCCCATCGACCCGGCATACCTTAACCGCCGCCCGGTGGCGGTGATGATCAATAACATAGCGGCGTCCCAGCCCCAATGCGGCATCAGCCAGGCCGATCAAATCTATGAGATGATGGAAGAAGGCGGCGTGACCCGGCTGATGGCGGTGTATCAGGATGTGTCCCAGGTGCCGGATATCGGCTCCATCCGCTCCGCCCGCTACTATCAGGCGGATATTGCCGCCGGGATGGAGGCGGTGTTTGTTCACTGCGGCGGCTATGTGGTGGGCAGCACATCGGTGATCAACCGTTACATCGAGACCTTTAACGATGCCAATCTGGACGCCAACTATCAGAGCGCCTGGAACTGGCGGGACAGCGGACGGGCAGCCACCATGGCTTATGAGCATACCCTTATGACCAGCGGCAGCGCTCTGGAGACCTACATCACCGGGCAGAGCGCCTTCGCGCTGGAGCACAGCGACGATTACGACCCGGGGATGAATTTCCTGGAGGGACTTTCTCTGGGGGGCGAAGCGGTGAACAGAATCAGCGTGGCCTTCTCCGAATCCAAGACGACGCAGTTTGAATACGATCCGGACCGGGATGTATATCTGGTCTATGAAAAGGGCTATGCGGTCAATTCCGCCGGGGGCTACCAGTACGACGGGAACAATGATGAGATCCTGGCCATGACCAACGTCCTTGTCTGCTTTACCCATCGGGGCAGCATGGGCAGCAGCCGGTATTTCGATTATCTCAGTTATGGCGGCGACGCCGGCGGCAACAGCTATTATTCCGCCGTGGATGTCTGCGGCAGCGGAGAAGCCTGGTATTTCTCCGGCGGGGAGATGCTGAAGCTGACCTGGGTGAAAGAGGCGCCGGATGCGCCTCTGCATTTCCTGGCGGAGGACGGCAGCGAACAGCCATTCCGGGCGGGAACCAGCTATTTCTGTTTTGTTGGCACGCAGGACCCCTGCAGCTACGAATAAGAAAAAAAGAGAACGCCCCGGCGTTCTCCTCCGACGGTCAAAGAAGTAAGATTTGCCCGGCGAAGTCCGGTCAGGGCGTGCCGCCCGCCGGGGGCGGGCGTAAATCCGCGGGGCCTTGGGCCTTGAAGATCCTGCCGGGCGGATTCACTTCGGCCGAGCGGATTGAATCAAACTTGAAATATATAGAAAAAGAGCTTGTCCGATGGACAAGCTCTTTTTTTGAAGATGTAAGAAGTAACTTACTTCAGCTCCACCTTGGCGCCGACGTCTTCCAGCTGCTTCTTGATGGCCTCAGCCTCATCCTTGGAGACCTGCTCCTTGATGACGGCGGGGATGCCCTCGACCTTCGCCTTGGCCTCAGCCAGGCCTAGGCCGGTGATGCCGCGGACTTCCTTGATGACCTTGATCTTCTCAGCACCGAAGTCGGTCATGACGACGTCGAACTCGGTCTTCTCTTCCACGGCGGGGCCGGCGGCAGCCACGGGAGCGGCGGCGACGGCAGCAGCGGCGGAAACGCCAAAGGCGTCCTCGATCTCATGGACGAGCTCGGCGAGCTCCATCACGCTGAGGACTTTGATCTCTTCAATCAGAGCGGTAACTTTTTCGCTAGCCATTATTAATGATCCTCCAAATAATTTTTTTGTTTTGGTGCTCGCCTTATTCGGCGGCTTCTTCAGCGGGAGCGGACTCGACGGAGCCGCCCTTCTGCTCGAGTACCTGGCCCAGAACCACGGCCAGAGAAGTGATGGGCGCCAGCATGGTGCCCAGGACCTGGGAATACAGGGCGTCCTTGTTGGGGATGACGGACAGCTCAGCGAGCTGCTCGTCGGTCAGGATCTGACCTTCCACAAAGGCGGCCTTGACGGTGAACATGTCGTTCATGGTTTTGCTCTGCTCGCAGATCTTGTAGATGGGAGCCAGAGGGTCTTCCGCGCTGGTGGCGAGGGAAGTGGTGCCGTTGAGGACGTCGTTCATGCCGCTCAGACCGGTCTTTTCAAAAGCCAGACGGGTCAGGGTGTTCTTCACGACGGTGTACTGGACGTTGGCCTCCCGCAGTTCGCGGCGCAGCTTGGTGTCCTGTTCAACGTTGATGCCGCTGTAGTCCACCAGGATACCGCCCTGGGCGGCCTGCAGACGTTCAGCCAGAGCCTCGACGATGGCCTGCTTCTCGGTGAGAATAGCTTTGCTCGGCATTTTTTTGGTTTCACCTCCATAAAGAAAAAATGTCTTCGTCCAAAGACAAAGACACACATGCAGAAACATATCTGTGCTTGTCCTCGGCGGGGCTTACTTCCCGGTGGGGAATGCCTGCTGTCTCTGGAACGCCATAGCATAATATCAGAGCTTCGGACGATTGTCAAGGGAAATTTTATAAGAATAATGGCCGTGAGGGGAAAAAGGCTGTTTTGTTAAAAGAATAATCTTCTTGAACTATTAAAGTTCTATGGTATAATAAAACGAACTTGTGTGCTTTTTAAATTATGAAAAACAATATAGGAGAGAACAGCATGGAAAGAAAGTATCCGAACATGTTCAGCCCCATCACCATCGGCGCTCGCGGCCGCTGGCCCGGTCTGATCTATAAAAACCGCATCTGGACGGCTCCCACGGGCGTTCACCTGCTGGGCGCCGGCGAGCCCTATCCCAACGAGGCCGTCATCGCTCACTACCGTGAGAAGGCCCGGGGCGGCGCTGCCTGCATCACCTTCTCCGGCCAGAACATGGACCGTTTCCTGGTGGAGCATCCCGATGAGACCCATAACGACGCCAACATCTTCGATATGCGCTACCACAACTACTGGTACCGCCTGACCAGCGCTGTGCACTTCTTTGACGCCCGCATGAGTCTGGAGCTGCTGGCTTTCTCCCGTCACGAAGAGATCGACGGCGAGGTCATCTGCTGGTCCGTCAACGGCGAGACCGACGAGGAGACCGGCGAGTACTGCCCCATGATGGATCGCGCCGCCATGGACCGCATGCTGGACGACTACCGTCAGGCCGCCCTGAACGCGATGCGCGTGGGCTTTGACCAGATCCTGCTGCACCTGGGCCACGGCACCTTCCCTGCCCAGTTCCTCAGCCCCCTGTCCAACACCCGTACCGACGAGTACGGCGGCTCCCGGGAGAACCGCTGCAAGTTCCCCGTGGAGATCGTGAAGACCGTGCGTGAGGCGGTGGGTCCCCGCGTTCCCATCGAAGTTCGCGTCTCCGGCGACGAGCTCACCGAAGGCGGCGGCACCATCGAGGACTGCCTCGACTTCCTGCGCCGCATCGAGGACGACATCGACATCGCGCATATCTCCGTGGGCACCGTCATGGACGACGTCACCCAGACCATCATGCACCCCGTGGAATTCCTGGAGCCCGGCTGCAACCGCCGCTTCGCCCGCATGGTGAAGGAATCCGGCTTCTCCAAGCCCGTTCTGACCATCGGCGCCTTCCAGCGTCCCGAGCTCATCGAAGAGACCATCGCCACCGGCGGCGCCGACCTGGTCGCCATGGCCCGCGGCACCCTGGTGGACGCCCAGTGCGTCAACAAGGCCGCCGAAGGCCGGGAAGATGAGATCATCCCCTGCCTGAAGTGCTTTGTCTGCCTGAGCTACGACATGGAAGAAGAGTTCGCCTGCTCCGGCAACCCCACCGTGGGCCGTGAATACATCCTGGATCAGTTCATCAACAAGAACTCCACCCCCAAGCGCGTTGCCGTGATCGGCGGCGGCCCTGCCGGCATGGCGGCCGCGCAGTACTGCACCGAGTTCGGCCACAAGGTCACCCTGTATGAAAAGGACAGCAAGCTGGGCGGCACCATCAACTTTGCCCAGTACGCTTCTTTCAAGTACAGCCTGGACAACTACATGAACTACCGCATCGGCATGATGAAGAAGCTGGGTGTGGACGTCCGTCTGGGCGTGGAAGCCACCCCCGAGATGATCGAGGCCGAGAACTACGACGTCGTCATGTGCGCCATCGGCTCCTCCAACATCATCCTGCCCATCCCCGGTCACGATGATCCCCGTGTCATCTGCGCCGTGGACGCCTTCGGCAACCACGACAAGATCGGCCAGAACGTTGTCGTCATCGGCGGCGGCGAGGTGGGCTGCGAAGCCGCCCTGTACCTGGCCATGGAGCACGGCAAAAACGTGGCCATCATCGAGATGATGGACCGCATCGCCGCCACCTCCGCCTATGCCCAGGAGCTGGCTCTGTACGACCGCGTGCCCAAGTACTGCGAGCTGCACCTGTCCAGCCCCGTGACCCAGATCACCCCCACCCAGGTGGGCTACAAGGATCCCGACGGCGTGGAGCACTTCATCGACGCCGACACCGTCATCTTTGCCTCCGGCCGTAAGGCGCTGGAAGACCAGGCGGAGAAGTTCCGCTTCTGCGCGCCCAAGTTCTTCAAGCTGGGCGACTGCCTGAAGGCCTCCAACGTCCGCAACGCCAACCGCACCGCTTACGACGCTGCGGCCCAGATCTGATAACACACAGCATGAGGCTGCCGAGTTTTTTCGGCAGCCTCATTTTTCGTATCCCGGGAACATTTTATATACAGGATGCGTCCAAGGGATATCAGTTTGAAAGGATGGATGGAGCATGAAGAAGCTTATGGCCCTTTGTCTGGCGGCGCTGCTGCTGGCGGCGCCGGCCGGCGCCATGAGTCCGCCGGCGGAGGAAAGCATGGACACCGCCCTGGCGGACATTACGCTGATCGTGAAAAACACCCTGGATATTCCGGATGACTATACGGAGTTTTCCGGGAATTACGACGACTATCTGGCCGGGCAGTGGTATCTGTACTGGTCGAAGGAGGACCGGGAGCTTTCGGTCACGGCCAATGCCCAGGGCAAGGTGATGGAGCTCTATACCTATACATATACGGAGTCCTCCGACAATTTCTATGGCTTTGACCCCGCGTTCCCGGCCCTGAGCGCCGAAGAGGCGGAGGCGGCGGCCATGGAATGGCTGGAGAAGATCCTGGGTGAGGGCGAGAGCGCCCGCATCGACAGCTACCGGGTCTCTCTGAGCGGGGACGACGTTTACCGCTTTGCCGGTACGGTTTGCCTCAACAGCCTGCCAAGCCCTGTCAGCTTCAGCCTGCGCCTGGACGGAGATAAGCAGATCACCAGCTTCTCCCGCAGCGACTCCTACGGCGGCTACCTGGGGGATGTTCCGGCGGCGGAATCCGCTGTGAGCGAAAGGGAAGCGGCGGAAGCCCTGACTTCGGCGGTGGAAATGGAGCTGTACTGGGTGGCGGAGGGGGGCGAAGCCTCTTTGCGCTATGTGCCCGACTGGCCCCGGACGGTGGTGACGGCGGACAGCGGCGAAACCGTGGACATGGAGGCGCTGTATGCGTCGTTTTATGGAATGGAAGGCGGCGGTGCGGTGACCATGGAAGCGGCTGCGGCGGCCATGGATATCAACCGGGGGCTCACGGAGGTGGAGCTGGCCTCCATCGAAAACTATGCCGGAGCCATGACCGCGGAGGAGATGGACGCCCTGCTGCGGGGCATGGAGGCCCTTGGTCTGGATGAAGGCTTCGGGCTGAAAAAGAGCGACTACAGCATGGACCCGGAGACCGGGGATATCACCGCGTCGCTTCGCTTTACCAAGACCATGACGGAATCGGAGCTTTATGGCTACAGCGCTGAGCAGTTCCGGGAATTCCAGGAGTGGGGCGACACGCTGACCATCAACAAATACATCTCCCTGAATGCCAAGACCGGAGAGCTGATCTCCGTGCGCACCAATTATCCCCTCTGGGAGCTGGATGAGAGCAAGAGTCTGAATGAAGAAAAACTGGACGCCTTGGCGGCGGAATTTCTGGCGGCGGTGGCGCCGGAGCGCTTTGAGCAAACGGAGCGCTGCACGCTGTCGGCCTATGCCGATGCCCGTGTTTGGTCTCAGATGGAACAGGGCTGGTTTTTCCCGGAAAACCGGCTGACGGTGAGTCTGAACGCCGCCACCGGCTGTGTGGACAGTTATTCCTGTTCCTGGGATGAGGCGGTGAGCTTCGGAAGCACGGATATCCTTTCCGAAGAAGAGGCCGTTGGGCTCTATACCGATGGGATGGAGCTTGTGCTGGGCTACACGGCCTGGCCGGAGGAGCTGGATGCGGGCGAGCCTTTGATGAAAGCCTACATCGACTGGGGCTATACCTGGGTCGAGTCGCTGCGCCTGACCTGGTACTATGAGGACTGGAGCCAGGTGCAGGGGCTGGACGCTGTCAGCGGCGAGCTGATCCGTTCCGGCAGCAGCGCCCGGGACTATGCCTACAGCGATCTGGCGGGCTGCGCCTGGGAAGAGGATATTCGGGCCCTGGCCTCCGCGGGCATCGGACTTTCCGGCGGGGAATTTCAGCCGGAGGCGGCGCTGGATGTGCGCACGGCGATGATCCTTCTTCAGCAGGCCGGCGGCAGCCTTTACGCCGAGGACTGGGATGATGAAGCGCTGCGGGACAACAGTGTCTACGATGGTTTCATTGCCAGGGAGGACTGGGCGCCCGATGCGGTCATGAGCCGCATGGACTTCATCCAAGCCATTCTCAACGCCTCCTGCTATGCCGACGCGGCGAAGCTGGAGGACATCTGGGCCGCCAGCTTCAAAGATGCCAAGGATATCCAGGACGAAGACCTGGCCTATGCAGCCCTGGCCCAGGCTCTGGGGATGGCAACAGAACAGGAACTCCGGCCCTATGACGTGTGCACCCGGGCGGAAGCCGCCGGGATCCTGGCGGGCTTTATGAAGCAGTAAATCGATAATAGCAAAACGCCGACCGTTACGGTCGGCGTTTTTTGCTGTTCTCAGACCAGTTTCCGGCCCATGAGAACGCCCATCACGGAGCTCATCATCAGCCCCCGGGTCCAGCCGGAGCTGTCGCCCAGACAGTGCAGGCCCGGCATGGAGGTGTTGAAGTCGGCGTCCATCTTCACCCGGTTGGAATAGAACTTCAGCTCCGGGGAGTAAAGAAGGGTCTCATACGCGGCGAAGCCGGGGACCACCTGGTCCATGGCCTTGATGAAGTTGATGATGTTGATCATGGCCCGGTAGGGCATGGCGGCGGTGATGTCGCCGGCCACGGCGTCGGGGAGGGTGGGGCGGACGTTGGAATGGGCCAGCTCTTTCTGCCAGGTGCGCTTGCCGTCCAGAATGTCCCCGAAACGCTGGACAAGGATGTGGCCGTTGGCCAGCATGTTGGTCAGCTCGCCCACCTTCTGGGCGTAGGCGATGGGCTGGTTGAAGGGCACGGAGAAGTTGTGGGAGCAGAGGATGGAGAGGTTGGTGTTGTCGCTTTTAAGCTCCTTGAAGCTGTGGCCGTTGACCACGGCCAGGCCATTGTCGTAATTCTCCTGGGCCACGAAGCCCCCGGGGTTCTGGCAGAAGGTGCGGACCTTGTTTTTGAAGGGAGCAGGGTAGCCGATGAGCTTGGATTCATAAAGGACCCGGTTGACGGTGTCCATGACCTCGTTGCGCACCTCCACCCGAACGCCGATGTCCACGGTGGAGGGAACATGGTCGATGCCGTGCTCGGTGCACTGGTTTTCCAGCCAGTCCGCGCCCCGGCGGCCGGTAGCTACCACGGTCTCCGCGGCCCGGAGCTCCTGCTCCTGATGGCCGTCGGAATAGGTGATGCCGGCGCAGCGGCCGTTTTCCACCAGAAGGCCGGTGCATTCGGTGTTAAAGAGGATGGTCACGCCCTTGTCCAGAAGCCAGTGCTCAATGGCCATATAGAGCTGCTGGGCCTTTTCCGTGCCCAGATGGCGGATGGGGCAGCTTACCAGCCGCAGGCCCGCCCGGATGGCCCGGGTGCGGATGTTTTTGACCTCTTCGGTCTCTTCCTGGCCTTCCACATGGGTGTCGGCGCCGAATTCCAGATAGATGCCGTCGGTGTAGTGGATGGTCTCCTGAGCCAACTCCGCGCCGATGAGCTCCGGCAGGTCGCCCCCCACCTCGTAGCTGAGGCTGAGCTTGCCGTCAGAGAAGGCGCCGGCGCCGGAAAAGCCGGTGGTGATGGCGCAGTAGGGCTTGCAGTTGACGCATTTTTTTGTAATGGATTTGGGGCAGCGGCGGTCTTCCACCGCCCGGCCCTTTTCCACGATCGTGATTTTCTTTTGGCTGCCGAGACGCAGCATTTCCACCGCAGTGAAGATGCCGGCGGGGCCGGCGCCCACGATGACGATATCGGTTTTCATGTTCGCACTTCCGTTTTTTAAAATAAGTATGCCGCAAAGGCCAATCTATGATATACTATTTGCCGGGATATTTCAATGAATTTTGTCAAGGATTGGACAATGTTATGCATCTGTTTCTCATAGGACACGATTATAAATATGCGGCCGAGCAGATCCTTCTGACACTGTTTCCCCAGGAACGGCCGGTTTATCCGGCGGCGCCCTCAGCGGCCGACCGGGCAGAGATCGCCCTGGAGGGGCAGTGCGTGCGCTGCCGGCTTTGGAAGGACGGCGTATGCTATGAGGCTTCGGAGCCGGTGGAAGACTGGGAGACGGAGATCGAGAGAGTGCGTCTGGAGCAGCGGGCGGTGAAGATGAGCTTTTACCGGGCGGCGCTGGCTTCCGGCCGGGCCCGGCCGGCCTGGGGCGCCCTTACCGGGGTGAAGCCCGGCAAGCTCATGGCCCAGTTCCTGGAGGCGGGGAAAAGCCCGGCGGATTTTGCCCGGGAATTTGATGTGAGCCCGGAGCGCACGGCCCTCTGCCATGAAACGGCCCGGGCGACTCTGGCGGCGAAAGCGTCCCTGGAGCCGGGAGATATCTGCCTGTACGTGGGCATACCGTTTTGTCCCACCCGCTGCGCCTACTGCAGCTTTATCTCCAGCGCCGTGGGGAAAAACCTCAAGCTCATGGAGCCCTATCTGGAGGCGCTGTTTGTGGAGATCGGGCGCACAGGGGCCATGGTGAAGGCGGCGGGGCAGCGGCCGGTGGCCCTGTACATGGGCGGCGGCACGCCCACCACCCTTTCGGCGCAGCAGCTGGAGGCCCTTTGCGCCAAGCTGGAGGAATGCTTCGACCTTTCCGCCCTGCGGGAGTATACCGTGGAGGCCGGGCGGCCGGACACCATTACTCCGGAAAAGCTGGAGGTTCTGAAAAAACACGGCGTGACCCGTCTGTCCGTGAATCCCCAGACCATGTCCGATGAGGTCCTGCAGGCCATCGGCCGTTTCCACACGGCGGAGGATATCCGCCGGGCGCTGGCCATGGTCCGGGCTGCAGGGGATTTTGAGGTGAACATGGATCTCATTGCGGGCCTTCCCAAGGACAGCCCCGAAAGCTTTGAAAAGACCATGGAGGCGGTGCTGGCGCTGGCGCCGGAAAATGTGACGGTGCATACCCTGTCGCTGAAAAACGGTTCCCGGCTCTCGGAGCATCCCGAGACCCTGCCCACGGCGGAAGAGGTGGCCGGGATGCTGGATCACGCCCAGGAAAAGCTCCGGGCCGCGGGCTATGCGCCCTATTACCTTTACCGCCAGAAATACATCTCCGGCGGTTTTGAGAATGTGGGCTGGGCCAGGGGCGGCACGGTGAACCTTTATAATATCGCCATGATGGAGGAGCTTTGCGAAGTGGTGGCCATGGGGGCCGGCGCCTCCACCAAAATGCCCGATGAAAAGGGCGGCGTTCACCGGCGCATCAACCCCAAGTTCCCCAAGGAATACATCGAAAGGATCATGGCGGAGCAATGACGGAAGAAAACGTTGTGTTTCATATCTGCCGGGAGCCGGCGTACAACGGCATGGGCATACCCTATTCCCTATATATCAACGGCGCTTTTGTGGGCCGCATGAAAAACGGGCAGACCCTTTCTGTGGAAGGGCCTGCCACCGGTCTTTATCTCATTGAAAAGGATGGTCCTTTCGGCCCGGCGGCGCTTCTGCGCCGGGGACGGGGCCGGGAATGTGCGCTGCGGCTGCGCACTGCCGGCGGTTACGGCGCCCCCAACGGGCAGGAGCGAAAGGCCAGCCACCGCTTCTGGCTGGGCGAGGCGGAGCTGGCGGCGCCGCCGGTGTATGAAAAGCTCCGGGCCGCCCGCCGGCAGGTCGAGCTGCGGGCGGCGCTGACGGAATGGGAGCGGCCGCTGTTTGTCTGCTACGCTTTCTGGCAGGCCTTTGGCAAAGCTCTGGAGCGGGAACAGAGTGTGGACTTAGGCACCGGAATGGACGGCGCCATGGCGGCGCTGGAAACGGTGGGCGCTGGGGAAACGGCGGCCTTCTGCCGGGCACTCATGGGCCCGGAACTTGCGCCGGGGCACTATATTCTGCCGGAAAAGCGCCCGGATTTCCGCCGGGATCTGACCGGCGCGGTGCACTGTTATATTCTGCAGAACGACGGCTGAACGAACAAATAACGGAACAAACAAAAGGTCCCGGCACCCTGCGGTGCCGGGACTTTCTTTGCTGTCAGCCGTGATAGAGCTTTTTGGTCTGATACACGGGCTCGTAGGTGATATTTACGCCCAGATGCTGGAACACGTTTTCGTCCACCCGGGAGAGGATGACGGAGGAATGGGCCTCGCAGCCGGCGAGCTTGTCCAGCTGATCCATGGCCAGGGAGGCTTTTTCGTCGCTGACGGCGCAGATGGTCAGCGCGATGAGGGTCTCGTCGGTGTGCAGGCGGGGGTTGTGGTTGCCCATGTGGTCGATCTTCAGATGCTGGATGGGCTCGATGACTTCTGGGCTGATGAGCTGCACTTCCTTGGCGATGCCGGCCATGGTCTTCAGGGCGTTCAGCAGGCAGGCGGAGGAGGCGCCCAGGAGATTGGAGGTCTTGCCGGTGATGATGGTGCCGTCGGGCAGCTCGATGGCCACGGCGGGGTTGCCGGTCTCTTCCGCCCGGGCCACGGCCGCGGCCACCACGGGGCGGTCCGCGGTGGTGATGCCGCAGCGCTTCATGAGCAGTTCCAGCTTGAAGACCTCGTTGGCGGTGTTCATGCCCTGACGCTGGGCGCAGCTGACGGAATAGAAGCGGCGGATGATCTCCTGCTTGGCGGCAGCCCGGCAGGCTTCGTCGTCGCAGATGCAAAGGCCCACCATGTTCACGCCCATGTCCGTGGGGGAGCTGTAGGGGCTTTTGCCCCAGATGCCCTCCAGCATGGCGTTGAGCACGGGGAAGATCTCCACATCCCGGTTATAGTTTACGGTGGTCTCGCCGTAGGCTTCCAGGTGGAAGGGGTCGATCATGTTCACGTCATCCAGATCCGCTGTGGCAGCCTCATAGGCCAGGTTCACCGGGTGCTGCAAAGGCAGATTCCAGATGGGGAAGGTCTCGAACTTGGCGTAGCCGGATTTGATGCCCCGCTGGTTTTCGTGCCAGATCTGACTCAGGCAGGTGGCCATTTTGCCGCTGCCGGGGCCGGGGGCTGTGACCACGATGAGGGAGCGGCTGGTTTCGATGTAGTCGTTTTTGCCAAAGCCGTTTTCCGAAAGGACCAGCTCCATGTCGGCGGGGTAGTCGGGGATATCGTAATGCAGATAGACGCTCAGACCCAGGTTTTCCAGCTTGCTTTTGAACTGGGCGGCGGAGCTTTGTCCGTGGTAGCGGGTGATGGCCACGCTGCCCACATACAGCCCGCAGCCCCGGAAGGCGTCGATGAGGCGCAGAGTGTCCAGGTCGTAGGTGATGCCAAGATCGCCCCGGCGCTTGTTGCGCTCGATATCGTCGGCGTTGATGACCACGATGATCTCGGCCTCGTCTTTCATGCCCATGAGCATTTTTATCTTGGAGTCCGGCTGGAAGCCGGGCAGGACGCGGCTGGCGTGATAGTCGTCAAACAGCTTGCCGCCGAATTCCAGATACAGCTTTCCTCCGAAGCTTTCAATGCGCTCCCGGATCTTTTCGGACTGTTCCCGCAGGTATTTTTCGTTATCAAAACCGATGGCTTTCATATCTCTTTCTCCTGTCAGACGGCCAGTATGTTTTCCGGATCGGTGACGGCCCGGTAAAGGGTGAGGTATTTGCGCAGGTTGCGGATCTCTTGGCTCTTGAGGAAGTAATGCTCACTGCCGATGGTCAGCTCGATGCTCTGAGGGCCGGAGAGGTTGATGCCGCTGATCTCCGCCAGCGGGACCTGCAGGCCGGGGGCCTCCAGACGATCCCGGTACAGCCGGAGCTCGCCCCGGCCCAGGGGGATCTCCAGGTGGTCGTCGGATACCCGGCTTACCTGGATCGCGGTGTCGCTGGCCAGACAGTCCGTGCCGGCGGCATCGGCCTTTTTCTGCAGTTCCTGCGCCTGCCAGAGATCCCAGTCCAGAACGTTGTCAAAGGGAAGACTGCCGCCTTCGAAGAAGCCGTAGTCCGTGTAGGTGGTCTGCATGCCGCAGCGGCGGCAGGACAGGGTGCGGCCCTGGCTCAGCAGGCTGTTGTAGCCGCCGCACTTGGGGCACAGGCACAGCGCCCGTTCCAGGTGTTCGGCGGGATTGCGGCCCTTGTAGCGGACCATCCATTCCCGCTGGGTATCGTAGGCGTTTTCGTAAATGTCCCGGCGGATGATATCCGCGATCTGGGCAGGGGTCATTTTTTTCAGCTCCGCGGCAGGGTAGACATGCACGATCTCGCCGGTCATTCTGCCCCGGCGGGTGCTGTCGCCGGACCAGCGGGGGCTGGTGAGATAGCCGCCCCGGATGCGGTGGGTGGCCAGGGCCACGCCGCCGGCCTTGGCCAGCTTGGCGGTGGATTCGATGATGGCGCAGTTCTGGCCGCCGAAATTGCGGTTGCCTTCGGGGAACAGGGCCACACTGTAGCCCTTGCGCAGCCGGCGGACGGTGCTCAGCGCCGTGTCTCCGGCAGTACTGCCTTTCTGACGGGCAATGGGCGCCTCCAGCCAGAAAATGAGCTTGCCCAGGAACTTCTTGTGGAAGATGTGTTCTGAGGCAATGAAATAGCAGAAATTCTTCACCGTCAGGCCCAGCAGAAAGGGGTCCCAGTTGGTGACGTGGTTGGAAACGATAAGGCAGGGCTCGGAAAGACCCTCGCCCAGGGAGCGGTAGTTATACTTCAGGCGCATAAAAAGACGCACCGGGGGAAGAAGAAAATTCCAGATAAAACGATGCCGTTTGTGTCCCTTCATGCCTTAGCCCTCCCTTGTTTCAACCACCGAATTATACTACAAGATATGGTATATTGTAAACAGGAATTTAATTATAGGTTGAGAAGAAAAATATGCGCGGCTTTCTCTTTTTTTTATTTGAAATCTATGGTAGAATACTATGAATCCCTATACCGAAAGAAGGTAAATGCATGTTTCTGAATAAACTGTTCGGCACTCGCTCGGACCGGGAACTGAAAAAGATAAAACCCATCGTTGACAGGATCGAGGCGCTGGAAGAGGAATACAAGGCCCTCAGCGATGATGAACTGAAAGCCAAAACGCCCTGGTTCAAGGAGCGCCTGGCCCAGGGTGAGACCCTGGACGATATCCTGCCGGAGGCCTTTGCCGCCATTCGGGAGGCTTCGGACCGTGTGCTGGGGATGCGCCCGTTCCGGGTGCAGCTCATTGGCGGCATCGTGCTGCATCAGGGGCGCATCGCGGAAATGAAGACCGGCGAGGGCAAGACCCTGGTGGCGGTGCTGCCCAGCTACCTCAACGCCCTGGATGGGAAGGGCGTGCATGTGGTCACGGTGAACGACTATCTGGCCCGGCGCGACTCGGAGTGGATGGGCAAGGTCCATCGCTTCATGGGCCTGAGTGTCGGCCTGATCGTCCACGGCCTGAACCGGGCGGAGCGTCAGGCGGCCTACCATGCCGACATCACCTACGGCACCAACAACGAAATGGGCTTTGACTATCTGCGGGACAACATGGCCCTTTACAAAAAGGATATGGTCCAGCGGGGCCATGCCTTTGCCATCGTGGACGAGGTGGACTCCATCCTCATCGACGAAGCCCGTACCCCTCTGATCATCTCCGGCAAGGGCGAGGATTCCTCCAAGCTGTATGAGATGGCGGACCGGTTTATTGCCGGACTGCGGAAGATGGTCTTTGCTAAAACCGATGAAAAAGAGGAGCAGGACAACTACGACTGCGACTATATCGTAGACGAGAAGGCCCACTCTGTATCCCTGACTGCCGCCGGCATTGCCAAGGCAGAGCGGCAATTCGGCGTGGAGAACCTGGGCGACGCAGAAAACGCCACCCTTTCCCACCACCTGAATCAGGCAATGAAGGCCCGGGGTCTGATGAAACGGGACATCGACTATGTGGTAAAAGACGGGGAGATCATCATTGTTGACGAGTTTACCGGCCGACTGATGTACGGCAGACGGTATAACGAGGGTCTGCACCAGGCAATCGAGGCAAAGGAGAATGTGGATGTGGCATCGGAGAGCAAGACCCTTGCTACCATCACCTTCCAGAATTTCTTCCGTCTTTACCGGAAGCTCTCCGGTATGACCGGTACCGCCCTGACAGAACGGGAGGAATTTGAAGCCATCTACAACCTGGATGTGGTGGAGATCCCCACCAACCGTCCCGTTGCCCGTTTGGATCAATCTGATGTGGTCTATAAGACCGAGCTGGGCAAATTCCGCGCCATCATCGAGCAGGTGAAAAAGTGCTACGAAAAGGGTCA
>CAZSAX010000029.1:0-18929 GCA_964605075.1 uncultured Oscillospiraceae bacterium | reverse complement strand
GCACGGAGGGATCGATGATGTTGGGGATGACCATGAGGCGCTGGGTGAGCTGCTCGTTGAGCTCCTGCTCCAGCTTCTCCAGCTCGGCCAGACGGTTGGCCTGGGCCACCACTTCCGCCTTCACAGCTTCCGCCTCCGCCAGCTTGCTGGGGTCCTTCTTGGCCTGGCCCATGAGCATGCCCACTTTTTTGGACAGGGTGTTGCGGTTGGCCCGGAGCTCGTTGGCCTCGGTTTTGGCGGCCCGGAGCTGCACATCCAGCTCAATGACCTCGTCCACCAGGGGCAGCTTCTGGTCCTGGAATTTCTTGCGGATGTTTTCTTTGACGATTTCGGGGTTTTCCCGGATGAATTTTATGTCCAGCATGTTTCTTTCTCCTGTTATTTGTTGAGTTTCATCAGGCTTTCGATCAGGGCTTCCCGATCGTCGGCGCCATAGTATTCCAAAACAATGCGGCCCTTGCGGCGACCGTCCACGATGCTCACCTTCCGGCCCAGGCTCTGGCCAAGCTGGCGGCACATCAGATCGGCATAGTCGATGTCGTTGTCGGCGGCTTTGGGCTCTTTGGGCGCTTTCAGCAGGGTGGCCACCAGGGCTTCCGTCTGGCGCACAGAGAGCTTTTTTTCAAAAACCCGGCGGGCGGTTTCCAGCTGCAGGATGGAATCCTCCAGCGGCAGAAGGGCGCGGGCGTGACCGGTGGAAAGTTCGCCGTTTTCCAGCATCTGCGCCACCGCGGGCTGCAGGGCCAGCAGACGCAGGGCGTTTGCCACGGCCGGACGGCTCTTGCCTACGCTCTGGGCCACCGCGTCCTGGGTCAGGCCGTATTCATCCATAAGCACCCGATAGCCCCGGGCTTCTTCCATGGGGTTCAGGTCTTCCCGCTGCAGGTTTTCCACCAGGGCCAGCTCCTGGGCCTTCCGGTCGTCCACATCCAGAATGTGGACCGGCACTTCCCGGAGTCCGGCCAGACGGGCGGCCCGCCAGCGGCGCTCGCCGGCGATGATCTGATAATAGCCGCCGCCCAGACTGCGGACGGTGATGGGCTGGAGCATGCCGTGGGCGGCAATGGACTCCGAAAGCTCCTGCAGGGAGGTTTCGTCAAACTGTGTGCGGGGTTGGCCTTCCCGGGGTTCCACCCGACTGATGGGAAGGGTCTGGGGAACGGCGATCTCGTCTTCCCCGAAAAGGGCACCCAGGCCGGTGCCAAGTCCTTTTTTAGCGGACATTCTTTGCCTCCATTCTGCGTTCTCTGCGGAAAAATTCAATGGCCAGCCGGTCGTAAGCCTCAGCGCCCCGGGACATCCGGCTGTAGGCGTTCACGGGCTTTCCGTGGCTGGGGGCTTCGGCGATGCGCACGTTCCGGGGGATCACGGTCTGGAACACATCGGCGCCAAAGTACTTGCGTATCTCCCGGGCCACCTGTTCACAGAAGGACAGGCGCCGATCGTACATGGTCAGAAGGATGCCTTCGGTTTTCAGATCCGGGTTATAGCGGCGCTTGGTGAGTTTCATGGAATGAAGAAGGTCAGTCAGACCTTCCATGGCATAATACTCGCACTGCACTGGGATCAGCACGCTGTCCGCGGCTACCAGGGCGTTGATGGTCAAAAGGCCCAGAGAGGGCGGACAGTCGATGAATATGTAGTCATAGCGGTCCCGAAGAGGCTTCAGCACTTCTTTCAGATACTTCTCCCGGCCGTCTTCCTCCACCAGCTCCACGGCGGCGCCGGAAAGCTGAATGTTGGAAGGCAGCACATGGCCGTATTTTGTCTCCACGATGGCGTCCTCGGCGGGATAGCCTTTCATCAGCACATCGTAAAGATTCGGCGTGGAGTTTTTGTTTACGCCCATGCCGGAGGAGGCGTTACCCTGGGGATCCGCGTCCACTACCAGCACTTTCCGGTTTTTGTCTGTGAAGGCAGAGGCAAGGTTTACACAGCTTGTGGTCTTCCCCACGCCGCCTTTTTGGTTGGAAAAACAGATGATCCGGGCCATGAAGCACCTCCCATAAGAATGGCGTACACTTCATTATAACATATTCGTGATATTTTTCAATGTTTCCCGTGAAACAATTTTCGAGAAATGGTTTACGGGAAACATCGGTTCCGCTGAAATGTTTCACATGAAACATTTCAGCCTACCAGCATATCGATATCCGTGACCCGCAGCCCATCCTGCAAAGCAAGATTCAAACCGTAGGCCACCAGTTTTCCCACATCCCGCACCGTCTGGTCAATATCCCGGCGGGTGGTGATGAGCCCCCGGCCCGCATCCACCACCGTAGGAACGCCGACGGCCAGTACCGGCACACCAAAGACCCGGGCGGACAGTTCGTCCCGGTGATTGCCCACGCCGGAGCCGGGGACGATGCCGCTGTCTGTGAGCTGCACGGTGCGGCAGAGCTTGTCCGGATTGCGGGCGGCCAGGGCGTCCACGGCAATGAGCGCATCGGGCTTGGCGGCGTCAAACAGGGCCCGGATATATTCGGCGCTCTCCATTCCGGTGGTCCCCAGCACGCCGGTCTCCACGGCACAGACCGGCCGCAGCTCCCCAAAATCCTGGGGAAGCTGGCGGATCAGATGCCGGGTGACCAGCAGCCGGGTCACTGCCTCCGGGCCCACAGCGTCCGGGGTAATGGCGCGGTTGCCAAGGCCGGCGATCAGAACGCTTTCTCCTTTTTCCAGTGGAAGAAGCTGCTGGACCGTCCGGGCCAGCACCTCGGCGGCTTCGGCAAAGGAATTTTCTTCCCGGCGGAAAAAACGGTCGGTCTCCATACTGATATAACGCCCGATTGGTTTACATAACGCCTGAGACGCGGAGACCGTGCGGATCTCGATATCGGTGACATGGAAGCCCAGAGCCTCGTAGCTTTGCCGGGTCACGCCCTCCGGCAAGTCTTCGGCGGGAAAGGATTCCATGGCCAGGTCAGTTCTTGTGTTTGTCAAACGAGTCACCTCCGGGCTTTATTTTGTGCGGAAAAAAGCTTTTTTAAAAAAGTGCTTGCATTTTTCGAAAAGTGTTGCTATAATACCCATCTGCGGACATTCATGTTCAGACTTTCATAGGGAGGTGCGAATTCATGCCCAACATTAAGTCCTCGGCGAAGAGAGATCAGCTTCAGAAGGCGGCCCGCGAAAAGAACCGTGCGGCGAAGTCTGCTCTGAAGACCGAACTCAAGAAATTCGACGCGGCTGTTCAGTCCGGCAACGGCGAGATGGCTGCTGAGACCTATAAAGCTGCCGTGAAGTCCGTTGACAAGGCGGCGTCCAAGGGCCTTATCCACAAGAACAACGCGGCCCGCAAAAAATCCGCCATGGCGAAGAAGCTCAACGCCATCGACTGATTGTGCGAACACACCCGATCTGAAACAGATCGGGTGTTTTTTTATCCGGCGCCCGCAAAGGGCGCTTTTTTTGTTGAAGCCGGCGCCGGGATTTGATAAACTGAAAGCGTTGAGAAATACTTCTCCGGGAGGTTTTCATGAATATATTGTATGACAGCCGCAAGGCGGAATATAAAGAACACTTCGGCCCGCTGACGGTGGGCCGGGACTGCCGCTTCTGCCTGAAGATCCCCACGGAGTGCGGGGCGGAGGAGGCGGCGCTTCTGGCGGAGGGGCTGACGCTTTCCCTGAAAAAGGGCGAAAGCCGGGAGGGCTACGACTGCTTCTCCGGCGTTCTTCGGCCGCAGACGCCGGGGCTGTACTTCTATCGCTTTGCCATCCGGGACAAAAACGGAAGCTACGAGCTGTTTAAGCGGGACCGGGGCACCAACATCGGCGAAGGCGAGCTCTGGCAGCTGAGCGTACTGCCGGCGGACTATCAGCCGCCGGAGGACTTCCGGGGTACGGTGTATTATCAGATCTTCCCCGACCGCTTTTTCAAGGCCGGCGACTGCGATCTGCGGGATAAGATCCGCCCCTATACCCTGACGGCGTTTGAAAAGTTTCTCCCCGCCGATCCCAATGCCACGGATTTTGCCGGCGGCAATCTCCGGGGCATCACGGAGAAGCTGGACTATATTCAAAGCCTGGGCGTGAAGGTCATTTACATGAATCCCATCTTCATGGCCTGGTCCAACCACCGCTACGACACGGCGGACTATACCCGCATCGACCCTATGCTTGGCACGGAGGAGGATTTCCGCCTTTTGTGCGAAATGGCCCACGAAAAGGGCATGAAGGTGATGCTGGACGGGGTGTTTTCCCACACCGGCTCCACCTCCGTCTACTTTGACAAGACCGGACAGTTCGGTGGGGGCGCTTATTCGGCGGGACCCGCCTCTCCCTATTACGAGTGGTATGATTTTCAGGAATTTCCCGATAAATACAGCGCCTGGTGGGGGATCGATGTTCTGCCCAATGTCTTTGAGACCAAGGACAGCTATATGGATTTTATTATCCGGGGCGAAAACGGCATCCTGGCCAAATGGCTGCGTCTGGGGGCGGACGGCTTCCGCCTGGATGTGGCCGATGAGCTGCCGGATGAGTTTATCGCGGCGCTGCGCAAGCGGGTCAATGAGCTCAAGCCCGGGGCCTGCGTCATCGGCGAGGTGTGGGAGGACGCCTCCAACAAGGAGGCCTACGGCGTTTACCGCCGCTATTTCACCGGCGCGGAGCTGGACGGGGTGATCAACTACCCCTTCCGCAAGGCCATTCTGGCCTTTGCCGCCGGGGAGGACGACGGCCGGGGCCTGGCCCGGGTGGTGGAGAGTCTTTGTGAGAATTATCCGGCGGCGGCGCTGGACTGCACCATGAGCGTGGTGGGCAGTCATGACACCGAGCGCGTGGCGGAGCTTCTGCCGGACAAGGCGGCCCGGAAGCTGGCGGTATTTCTGCAGTTTATGCTCCCCGGTTCGCCGGTGATCTACTACGGGGACGAGGCGGGCCTGGCCGGAGGCCGGGATCCCATGAACCGCCAGTGCTTCCCCTGGGGCCGGGAGGATGGGGAACTGACGGCCTTTTACCGCCAGATGACGGCGCTGAAAAATGAAAACCCCGCCCTGCAAAAGGGCTTTACAGAGGTTTTGAAGGCGCAGGACGGCGTCTTTTCCTTCCGCCGGCGCTGCGGCGCCCAGAGCCTGGTGGCCACGGCGGAGAACCGGAACGGGAGCTTTTCCCTGGGTTGGGAATGAGTTTTTGGGACAGAAGTTTACAAAAGGGTTACATTATGATATAATAGCCCGTCGTATAATGAACACCACCGAGACCGAGACCAAAGGGGATATATAGAGAATGAAAAAAATCCTTTCCATATCGCTGCTGCTGGGCCTGTGCCTGAGCCTTTGCGCCTGCGGCAGCTTTGTCAGCCTCATGCCCGGAACCCAGACGCCGGAAGAGGCGCTGCAGGAGATTTCCGAGGAATTTGAGCCGGAAATGCTGTATGATTTCCTGGGCTGGGACGATTTTTCCCGGAATTATTACCAGGACACGCCCATTGCCGTGAGCTACGGCGAGTCCGGCGAGGGCCTTTCGCCCCGGTTTGACCGGGAGAGCATCATCAAGGCCTGCGATGCCCTCCGGGTCATGAGCGTCATCGCCCCGCTGGACACCAGCGCGGACGGCGACAGCCGCTTTGTCTTCACCATGGCCGACGGCTCCACCCATACCGTGAGCTTTGCCGGCCGGGATCTGGACGCCTTTACCGGGGACTTCGCCGTTCAGGGCGGGGACGCCCTGTGGGAGATCGCCTTCCCCGGCTATGCCGATGGTTTTGATGTGTTCGATCTGTACCAGAGCGACGCCATGCGCAGCTTTGCAGACAACTTCGAGACGGATACGCCGGTATCTGTGGGCCGCCGGGTGAATGGGGGCGCTCTGCTCACCAGCCAGGATGAAGAGGTGGTGCGCCGGGCCTTTGAGATCCTGAAAAATGCCGGCATCGACTATGTGGAGGCCAGCCCCGACCAGAATGTGAACCTGAACCATCAGGAGGAATACATCTTCACCATGGCCGACGGCTCCACGGTCACCGTTCTGTTCACCGGCTCCTGCCTCACCGTGAAGGTCAACGAGACCTACGGCAATGTGTATTACTGGCTCAGCGGCGCGGAAGAGCTGCTGTCCATGGAGATTCTGCCGGCGGATGACAGCGCGGCCTTTGAGGGCGGCGCGATCACCGGGCTGCGGGAGGATATCCAGGAGGCGGCGGACGCGGCCAACGGCCTGTTGGAGGATAAGACGGTCATCGGCCTGTTTGTGAATTATGAGATCGATGGCGCGGAGGGCCTTCTGAGCCTGAAGGACGAGCGTGCGGCGGAATTCATGCGCCGCTTCGCGGAGCTGCAGGTGACCGACGAAAAGCAGGAGGTTTTCCCTGAAGGCGACAGCATCACTGTTTCCGTCACCCTTTCCGACTGGTCCGGGCCCATTGTGAGCTTTGCCGGGGATGTGGTCCAGGAGACCGTGGGCACCTGGTATCGCTGTGATTCCGATTCCTTTGCCCAGTTCCGGGCGGATATTCTGGCGGCGGCGGAAGAACAGATCTCCGCAGATGACGACGACGCGGAATAAGAAACAAAAAACAGAAGAGGACAGCTTCGTCTGAACAGGTCCAGTAAAAACGTACAATAGACAAAAAGGCCCCCTGTGTAGGAAAATAGACCTGCATAGGGGGTCTTGCAATGTCAAAACGAAAATATACACACATAAAGGGAATAGAGGCTACATCCATTTCTACAACCACGAGCGTATCCAGTTAAAAACTGGAGCGGCGCCGATCTCGCTGCGCCACTCCGCTTAAAACTTAATATTTCCTACCAGAGGCCTTTTTTGTGCTGTCCGTACAATCTGGGGCGGCACAGTCTCGGAAGTGTCCTCTTCTTTTGGTCTTTTAAGGGGCGAAAAAGGCCTGGATCTGGGCTTTTGTGGCGGCGGAGGAGCCGCTGACCATCTCCGGCTTGCCGCCGCCCCGGGCCTGCAGGGCTTCTTTGGCGCCGCTGAGCCAGTCCCGGCAGTTTTGATGCCGGCTGCCCACCACAAAGCGGAAGCTGCCGTCTGTGCCGGCAAAGGCGGCGCAGATGCCGCCGGCGAGGGCTGTGCCCGCATTCACCAGGGTCCGCAGACCCTCCATGTCGGCGCCGGAGAACAGAAGAAGATCCCCTTCGGTGGGGGAAAGGCTTTCGATCTGCTTCTGCACCAGCTCCAGCCGGGCTTCGGCCAGCTGCTGCTTCAGGGAGTCCCGTTCTGCCAGCAGCTTTTCCACCCCCGACGCGATGCCGTCCTGGGGTACGGACAGCAGGGCCGACACCGCGGCGTCCGCCGTGCAGCGGGCCCGGAAGTCCCGCAGGGCGTCCGCACCGCATTTGGCCCAGATGCGCATACCGCCCCGGTGGCGCATGGCCTCGTAGAGCTTGATGGCTCCGATCTGGCCGGTGGAGGATACATGGGGGGCGCAGCAGGCGCAGTTGTCCACGCCCTCGATGGTCACGATGCGCACATTTTCCGTCAGGTCCAGCTTGCTGCGGTAGGAAAGCGTTTTCAGCGTTTCGCTGTCCGGGAACCAGGCCTGCACCGGCCGGTCGGCCCAGACGGCGGCGTTTGCCTCCCATTCGATGGCGGCCAGCTCCTCCCGGCTCAGCTCCTGGCTGAAATCCAGGGTGAAGCCGTCCGCGGAGAGATGGAAGCCGGTGTTTTCAAAGCCGTGCCGGCGGAACACCACGCCGGAGAGGATGTGCTCACCGCTGTGGTTCTGCATTTTGCGGAAACGCTCCGGCCAGTCGATCTCCCCTTCCACACTCTCGCCGGGGCAGAGCGCTTGTTCTGTGAAATGATGGATCACGCCCTCTTTTTCCCGTACATCCAGGACCCGGACACCGCCGAGAACGCCGGGATCGGCGGCCTGTCCCCCTTCTTCCGGGAAAAAGGCGGTCTGATCCAGCAGCACCCGGAAGCGTTCGCCGTCCGGCTCGCAGGATAAGACCCGGGCCGTGAAACGGCGGCAGTAGGCGTCTTCGTAATAAAGCTTTCTTGTTTTCATGTTGTTGACCTTATCTTTGAAACATTATATAATTCAGGGGCTATGGAAATTTATCAGTTTATTCTTATCTATCTGGATGTCATAAACCTGGCGGCCTTTGCCGCCATGGGCCTGGACAAATACTTTGCCCGGCGGGAAAAGCGCCGCATCCCGGAGGCCACACTGATGGGGCTGGGCATCATCGGCGGCAGCATCGGCGCCATCGCGGGGATGCTTTGCTTCCGCCACAAGACCCGCAAGCCCCGGTTTTATGTGGGCCTGCCGGTGATCCTTGTGATCCAGGTGCTGTTTTTCCTGGCCCTGATCTGGGCCGTGAGCCTGTAACCCATTATAATTTTTACCGGGCGGCCCGTCAAGGGAGCCCTCGCTCCGGCCGGCGGTCCGGCTGCATTCCGGCGACGAAAGGACGGAAGTATGAACATATTCACGGTGGCGCTGATCCCCTGCGACAGCTACAACGAAGAACAGGTTTATGAAGCGGTAAGGACCGGCCTGGAGCTTCTGGGCGGCATCGGGCAATTCGTGAAACCCGAGGAGAAGATCCTGCTCAAGCCCAACCTGCTGTCCAAGATGCTGCCCCAGAAGGCGGTCACCACCCACCCGGCGGTGTTCGGCGCGGTGGCCCGGCTTTTGAAGGAGGCAGGCTATGCCGACCTCAGCTATGGGGACAGCCCCGGCAACCCCGCCACCACCCCGGAGGCGGCCGCGGACATGAGCGGCATCCGGGCGGAAGCGGAAAAATGGGGTGTGAAGAAGGCGGATTTCAACATCGGCTCTCTGGTTCACTATCCGGAGGGAAAGACCTGCCGCAGCTTCATTCTCTGCAAGGGGATCCAGGAGGCGGAGGCGGTCATCAATCTGCCCAAAATGAAGACCCATGCCCTGGAGCGCATCACCGGCGCGGTGAAGAATCTCTACGGCTGCATCTGGGGAGCCAACAAGGCCGCGGGCCATGTTCGCTTTCCCAATTCCTATGTGTTTGCCGATATGCTGGCGGATCTGAACGGCTGCGTGGCGCCCCGGCTGCACATTATGGACGGCATTATGGCCATGGAGGGAAACGGACCCACCTCCGGCACCCCCACGCCCATGAATGTGATCCTGATGTCCGCCGATCCGGTGGCCCTGGACAGCCTGTTTGCCGCCCTGGTGCATCTGGATGCCGCGGCGGTGCCCACCTGCCTGAGCGGGGAAAAAGCGGGTCTTGGGCAGTATAAAAAAGACCGGATCCTGGTGAAAACACCGGAAGGCGATGTTTCTGTGGATGAAGCGGCGAAGCGCTATGGCAACCCGGATTTTGACGTGTTCCGGGGCGTTTTGAAAAAGAGTTTTCTGGCCAAGCTGGTGCCCCTGCTCCCTGTTTTGCAGGAGCGGCCGGTGGTGGACAAAAGCAGGTGCATTGCCTGCGGCCTTTGCGAAAAGGCCTGTCCGGTGCCCAGCAAGGCGGTGCATTCCGGCAACGGAAAAAAAGCAAAATACGACTATTCCAAATGCATCCGCTGCTACTGCTGTCAGGAGATGTGCCCGGCCAAGGCCATCGAAGTCCGGCGCAGCATTCTCAACCGCAAATAAGGAGAAAGCCCGCCGGGAAAGGCGGGGGCTCATAAAACAGTTACAGTCACGGCAGCGCGCTGCCGTGACTGTTCTTGTCTCTGCTGCGGCCACATGATAGAATAAAACAAACAGAGCAATAAACCGGAATTTGTAGGTGCAATAATGAAACATATACGGCAGGCAACGGTTGCTGATTTACCAAGAATAGCGGAAATAGTGATTTTTAATTACCGCCTTAATTTTTATCCTATATTTCAAAATGACGATTACTACTTCGGAGAGTTGCAGGTTCCGAATGTGATGAAGAAATACGAAAGCATTGTCGGTAATATGTGGGTGTATGATGATGGTGCTATTAAAGGCGTTATTCAAATTGAGAATAGTGAGATAAAGAAACTGTTTGTAGAGCCTGCATTGCAAGGAAAATCTATCGGTTCTGTTCTTTTGAAATATGCAGTCGAGGAACACAAAGCAAACACATTATGGGCATTAGAGAAAAATGTCCGTGCCATTCGCTTTTATAAACGACACGGTTTTCAAATAACAACAGATAAGAAACTTGAAGAAGATACTACGGAACACTTGGTTCGTTTGGAACGGTAAATTCCCCTTTGTCGAACCGATAAAGGTCGCACCTCTATACACCGTTCGGTGCAGTGCATTGAGTGGGCTGCTTGGCTCTCCCAAAGGGAGAGCCAAGGCTTCCTGCAATCGAATGAATGGACATGAGAAATGGAGCGCATCGGTATCGATGCGCTCCATTAACTGTTATACGGACACCCGCCGGGAACCCGGCGGGCTTGGTTTTTGTCAGACGATGTCCATGGCGGCGAACATACCGTCCCGGGTGGCCTGGAGGATGCGGGCGGGCTTTTTGCAGTCGCCCACGATGGCGGTGCGGGGGCAGACGGTCATCAGCTCCTGCAGCTCCTCGCTGGGAGAGCGGAAGCCCAGGGCGTAATAGACGTTATCGGCCTCGTAAAAGACCTCGCTGCCGTCGGGCGCGATGGCCTTCACGCCGTGTTCGGTCACTTCTGTGACCCGGGTGGAGCAGTGGATGTTCACCGATTCCGGCTTGAAGATGCGGATGGCTTCCTTGTGGCTCCACAGGGCGTCCCGGCAGTAGTCGTCCAGCATTTCCAGCACTTCCACATCGTGCCCGGTGTCGCCCAGGTGCATGGAGACTTCCACGCCCACAAGGCCGCCGCCGATCATGACGATCTTTTTGCCGGGCTTTTCGGTGTAGGCGTTCAGGGCGTATTTGGCGTGCTCTGCCAGACCGGGAATGCGAGGGGCTACCGGCCGGCCGCCGATGGCCAGGATCACGGCCTCGGGCTGGAACTCCTCAATGGTCTGCCGAGTCACGGTGACGCCCAGCTGCACATCCACGCCGGCCCGGTACACCCGGTTGGCCAGATGATCCCGGAATTTGCGCATATCGTCCTTGTGGCAGTCGTGGTCGGTGTACCAGAGGGTGCCGCCCAGCTTTTCACCCTTGTCCATCAGGGTGACCTGATGGCCCCGTTCCGCGGCGGTGAGGGCGGCGTACATGCCGCCGGGGCCGCCGCCGACGACCAGGACCTTCTGGCCCTTGTCCTTCACGCCGGGGGCCCACTGCAGCCGGAGCTGACGCATGGAGCTGGGGTTGACGGTGCATTCGAAGGGCACGGACTGCACCCGCTCATCGGGGTTGGAGGCCAGGGGGTTGAAGCAGCTGCAGCGCAGGCAGGGCATGATCTCGTCTTCCTTGCCCTTGGCCACCTTGTTGACAAAATCGGGGTCCGCCAGCATCTGCCGGCCCATGGCCACGAAGTCGCACTTTCCGCCGGCGATGGCTTCTTCGATCTGCTCGGGGCTGTTGAAGCCGCCCACGGCAGTCACGGGGATCTTTACGGCTTTCTTGATGGCTTCCGCCAGGTCCAGGTTGCAGCCGTGGGGATGATAGATGGAGGAGAAGGCCTTGGATTCCACATGGTTGTGGTACATGCCGCTGGTGACGTGGATGATATCCACCTTGTCCTGGATGATCTTGCAGAATTCGATGCAGTCCGACAGTTCCAGACCGCCCGGCACCCGCTCGGAGCCGGAAATGCGGTATTCGATCAGAAGCTCCTCGCCGCAGACCTCCCGGATGCGGTCAAGGACCATGAGGGGGAAGCGGGCCCGGTTTTCGATGGAGCCGCCATACAGATCGGTGCGCTTGTTGGTCAGGGGGGACACATACTGGCCCAGGAGCCAGCCGTGACCGCCGTGGAGCATGACCATCTGGAAGCCGGCCAGCTTCGCCCCCAGGCAGGCCTGGGCGAAGTGGTCCGCCACTTCGTGCATGTCCTCTTCCGTCATCTCGTCCACCTGCACGCCATCGTCCCGGAGGAAGGCGGAGGGACCGAAGGGGTTTTTGCCGTCCTTGATGGTGGAGGGGTGATTCACCGCGCCGATGTGGTTGAACTGCACGGAGGCCACAGCGCCGTGGCGGCTGATGCTCTCGGCCAGAACAAACAGGGCTTCCTGGTGATAAACCGACTTGTTGGGGGTGTAAAAGTCGATGCTGTGGTCGTGGCGGGAGCCGCGATCCTCGTCCACAAAGCTCTCCGTGATGGTCACCGCGGCCACGCCGCCCCGGGCCCGGGTCTCGTAGCCGTGGATGCATTCCTGGGTGGGGGTGCCGCCGGGGTAAACCGTGCGGTCCGTGGTGGCCGGGGAGGCCATCACCCGGTTTTTAAAGGTGACGCCCTTGATGGTCAGGGGCGCAAACATGTGGGGATATTTCATCATGGTTTCAGATACTCCTTGGGTGAACATTCTTAACTGATTCTATACTAGCACGCCGAAAAAGCTCGCGCAATATGGCACAAGGAAGTAAGATGATTACCTGAAAGTAAGCGAGAGCCCGACCCTGCCGGGTCGGGCTCTCGGAATTTTTGCGGGTCAGTATCCGACGATGGAGGCGCCGCCGTCGATCACCAGCACCTGGCCGGTGGTGTTGCCGGAGAAGCCGGAGCAGAGGAAAGCGGCCGCCTGGGCGATCTCGTAGGGAGTGTTCATCACCCGGCCGCTGGGGACATAGTTCATGGGGGGAGGGGGATTGCCGCCGGGGCCCTCATGGGGTGTGACCACGCCGGTGTTCATGGAGGCGGTGCCGCCGGGGGCGATGGCGTTGACGCGAACGCCCATGTGGCCCCATTCGGAGGCGGCCTGCATGGTCAGGGCCACCACGGCGCCCTTGGAGGCGCTGTAGGCCGCGGAGCACATGGGGGGAACCATGCCCCGGATGCCGGCCATGGAGGCAATGTTCAAAATGGCGCCGCCGCCGTGCTGCATGCTCTGCTTGACCACCTGCTGCATCATGAAGAAGCAGCCCTTGGCGTTGGTGTTGAGGACTTTATCCCAGGCATCCCCTGTAAGCTCCAGCGCCGGGCCGCCGGTCATCAGACCGGCCGCGTGGATGAGGACCTTGATCTCGCCCAGCTCTTCCCGGATCCTGGCCACCACGGTCTCCACCGCGGCGGGGTCGGACACGTCCAGGGCATAGGGATGCACGTCGCCCTTGTCCTTGAGCATATCGGCGGCTTTCTGAATTTTTTCAGCGCCCCGCCCCACCATGGCGACGATGGCGCCGCACTGGGCCATGGTCTCGGCGCAGGCAAAGCCGATGCCGCTGCCGGCGCCGGTGACGATGGCCACCTGGCCACGGAAATCAATATTCATAAAAAATCTCCTTCTGCGTTTTTCCTCATTTTATTACAAAGCGCTCCGGCATTCAAGGCTCATTTGCGCCGGGGGCGGTCAGGGATAGCCGGTTGTGGTCGGCCGCGGGTTCGTCGTGAATGCTTTGCAGATACAGAGAAAAGAAGCTCCCCTGGGCCTGCCACAGCTCGTAAAGGCCGCCGCTCCAGTCGATGGAATCGCTGCGGCCGGCAAAATAAGCCGTGTTGACGCCGGCCAGAAAGTCTGCCATTTCTTCGGCCCGGGGATGGTCCTTTAGTTCGGCCAGGCCCTGGTTATAAGCAGTCTGGCGGAAAAAGGCCGAAGAATGGGCCGCCAGGGCGGCTCCCTCCGCCCCGGGGAATGTCAAAGCCTGGGTTTCGTAAGAGGCCTGATTCTCCGAAAGGCTCAGCACGCCGTATTGGTGAGGGGACAGAGCCAGGGACTGGGTGGTCAGCTCCCAAAGGCCCCCTTCGCTTTGGGCGCTGTGCTGCAGATGCACATGACCGCTGAGATTGGCGATGACGCCGTATTGCTCATACAGGGCCAGGAGCGTCTCGGCATTTTCGATC
The DNA here is from genome assembly GCA_964605075.1 of uncultured Oscillospiraceae bacterium. Taxonomy (GTDB): domain Bacteria; phylum Bacillota; class Clostridia; order Oscillospirales; family Oscillospiraceae; genus CAJOIG01. The sequence goes on along the minus strand of CAZSAX010000029.1, from coordinate 5,124 downwards.
ACATAGCCGGCCGACAGAAGGCTGCTGTGGGCCAGAAGATTCTGGTGGCTCACAGCCAGTACCTGCCGGCCCTCCTCCCGGGCCTGCCGGAGTTGCCGCTCGGCCCAGGAGAGAGTTTCATCAGCGGCCGCGCCGGGCCGGGCCACGGCGTTTACATCCAGCATCAGGATGGAAAGCTCCTCTGTCAGGTCATAGCGGTAGCTCAAAGAGGCGCTGTCCCGGGCGGCGGCTTCGGAAAAGCCGAAGGCGGCATAAACTTGCTCAAAGCCGGCGGCGTCCAGGCTTTCCACCCAGGCAAGGTCCTCCCCCTGGAAGCGGGCGGCCATGGCGTTGTTCAGGTCGTGGTTGCCGGGCAGCACCAGCACCGGGATGCCCGCCGCCTCGATGCCGGCCAGTTTTGCCGCCAGGGCCTCGTGGCTGGCCCGGGCGCCATTGAAGCTCAGATCCCCGGAAAGCACGAGGGCTTGAGGAGCTTCCGCGATGACCTGGGCGGCAAAGGTGTCCATAATGGTTTCAATGGCCAGCATGTACTTGCCGTCGCCGTCGGCAACGACCTGCTGAAAACAGGGGCCGTTGTCCGTGAGTTCCGGGGCGATGTAATGAAGGTCGGTGGCCGTAAGGATGCGCAGGGGCGCGGGCTCTTCCGTCGCTGCCGGACGGTCGCGGCCTGCGGCGGCCAGGCTCACCAGAAGCAAAAGGGTCAGCAGCAGGCAAAGCGCGGCCTTTTGCAGTTTGTCCGGCATATTTATCCCTCCCTGTTGTCCGCGTTTTCTCCATTATAGACCCTGCGGCGTCCGGAGGAAAGAAAAAAGATGTGCGGAGGCCGAAGCCTCCGCACGGGGGAAAGAGAGGAGTGGAGAAAACTGGCGCTGCCAGATCATCCGTAAAAGTTTCCGAAGAAATCTTCAAAGCTGAAGGGAAAGGAGTAGTATTCCTGGGGCTGCTGGCTGCCCTGTCCGCCGGAGGGCATCTGCTGGCCCTGGCTGCTTTCCTGGGTGGAGGACGCCAGAGCTTCCTGGATGCTTTCTTCCACCGTGACGGTGATGCTCAGGGTCTCGCCCTGGCGGTAGACCGACAGGGTCAGCTTGTCGCCGGGGCTCATGGCGCCGACGAGCTTCACCAGATCCGCGCTGCCGGTGATGGGGCTGCCGTTGGCTTCTGTGATGATGTCGTTGACCTCCAGGCCGGCCTTCTGGGCGGGGGAGTCCTCGTTCACGGCCGCCACCGCGGCGCCTTCCGGCAGACCGAACTTCTGGCTCTCGGCGCTCACATTGGTGACGGACACGCCGATGTAGGGCTTGGTGATGTAGCCGTATTCGATGATGCTTTCCACAATGTCCCGGACCAGATTCACCGGGATGGCAAAGCCGATGTTGTCAATGCTGGCTTCTCCCAGGCTGCTGGAGGAATACTTGGCGTTGGTGATGCCGATGACCTCGCCGTAAAGGTTGAACAGCGCGCCGCCGGAGTTGCCGGAATTGATGGCGCAGTCGGTCTGGATGAGATTCATGCTGGACCCGGAGGACAGGGTGATGTTCCGGTCCAGGGCGCTGACGACGCCCACGGTGAGGCTGAAGGTCAGCTCGCCCAGGGGGTTGCCGATGGCCACCACGCTGTCGCCCACCAGAAGGTTGTCGGAGTCGCCCAGCACCACGGGACTCAGGTCCGTGGCATCCACCTTCAGGACCGCCACGTCGTTGGATTCGTCATAGCCCACCAGGCTTGCATCATAGGCGGTGCCGTCGTAAAGGGTCACGGTGATGGCGCTGGAGTCCTCAATGACGTGGTAGTTGGTCAGAATGTAGCCGTCGGCGGAGAGGATGAAGCCGGAGCCGGAGGCGGCGGAGGTGGTCTGGTAGCCCCAGAAGTTGGTGGTGATGGCGGTGGTGATGCCCACGGTGGAATTCACATTCTGGGCATAGACCTGGCTGGCTGTCAGAAGCTCGCCGGTGTCCACGGCGGCCAGTTCCAGCTGGGCCCGCTGACCCTGGAGAAGAACCGTGGCGCCTTCCTGCCGGTCGCCCCGGCCCAGGACCCGGAGGGTCAGCAGGGTGCCGCCGGTGCCCAGCAGGCCGCCCACGATGGCACAGACCAGCGCCAGGGCAAGGATCTTAATGCCTTTGCCGCCGGATTTTTTCGTTTTGACGGGCTCGGCAGACGGGTCCTTTTCCGGGGTCGGGGGGTAATTCCCGCCGGAGGGTGCGGTACCCGAACCGGGGGTGGCCCCGCTTCCCCGGGGCACATAATAGGAATAGGAGGGGCTTTCCGGGGCCGGGCTTTCCGGCGCAGAGGCCGTGGGTTGGGCCGGCGCGGGATCTTCCGGTTCCGGGGCCGGCGGGGTGATGGGGTGGTTGTTATTCCATTCGTTCATGCAAAACGCTCCTTGTTGATTCTTTCTGAGCCTACCATAGCACGAAAGGCTGAACGGAAACTGAAAAAATCCGGGGGAAGCTGTTAAAGAACTGTGAACGATGCCCTTTCAGCTTTAATTCAGAAAGCGGGCATATTATAATGGTAAAAGAAAAACATGGAGGCTGCCATGAAAATACTGATTATAGAAGATGAAGTGCTGCTGGCGGATTCCCTGAAAAGCCTTCTGCAGACCAAGGGCTTTGAGGTGGAATGTGTTTATGACGGCGAGAGCGGCGCGGAGTATGCGGAGCTGGGGGTCTATGACCTTTTGATATTGGATGTGATGATGCCCGGGCTGGACGGCTACGAGGTGGCCCGCCGGGTGCGCGCCCGCCGCTGCGCCACGCCCATTCTCATGCTCACGGCCCGTTCCTCCCTGGAGGACCGGGTGGAGGGGCTGAATGCCGGGGCGGATTATTATCTGACCAAGCCCTTTGACACCCGGGAGCTGCTGGCCTGCATCCATGCCCTGCTCCGCCGCCAGGGCGGCCAGGTGGACGAGCTTCGCTTCGGCAATACCGCCCTGGATCTGGCGGCCTGCACCCTGGTCTGCGGGGAGCGGCAGCAGCGGCTTTCCGCCCGGGAATTCGATGTGATGCGGCTGCTGCTGCAAAGCCGGGACCGGGTGCTGTCCAAGGAACTGATCCTGGCCCGGGTCTGGGGCTATGACTCCAACGCCGTGGAAAATCATGTGGAGGTCTATGTGGGCTTTCTGCGCAAAAAGCTGCAGAGCATCGGCTCCAACATCCGCATTGAGGCCGTCCGGCGGCTGGGCTATCGGCTGGAGGTGGATGAAGCATGCTGAAAAAACTGCGGGTCAAATTTATCCTTATTACTATGACCATCGTCACGGTCATGCTCGTTGTGATCTTCGGGCTGGTGTTTCATTTCACCCGGAACAGTCTGGAGGAAGAGAGCATCCGCATGATGAAGGAGCTGGCGGACAATCCCTTCCAGCTGGGGATCCTCAACGATGAGCCGGAGGAGGTGCGTCTGCCCTATTTCGTTTTGCAGATCGGCCTGGGGGGCGAGATCCTGGCCACCGGCGGCGGCTATTTTGATCTGTCCGACGAAGCCTTCCTGCAGGAAGTGCTGAATGTGGCCTTTTACGCCCAGGAGGATGTGGGCCTTCTGAAGGACTACAACCTGCGCTATTACCGGCAGACCGGCATGCTCAGCCAGAGCATCGTGTTTGCCGACATATCCAGCGAGCTGAGCACCCTGGAGGCGCTGCTGCAGCTGTGCCTGTTTCTGGGGATGCTGAGCTTTCTGGTGTTTCTGCTCATCAGCTTCTTTTTCGCCCGCTGGGCGATCAAGCCGGTGGAGCAGGCCTGGCAGCAGCAGAAGCAGTTTGTGGCCGATGCGTCCCATGAGCTGAAAACGCCCCTGACCGTGATCCTGACCAACGCCGAGCTTTTGCAGAGCCCGGACTGCGATGAGGTCCAGAAAGCCCGCTTTTCCGAAAGCATTCTGGTGATGAGCCGGCAGATGCGGGGCCTGGTGGAGGGGCTTCTGGAGCTGGCCCGGGCGGACCGGGGGCCGGACAGGGCGGCGGTGCAGCGGTTTGATTTCAGCGCCTGCATGACCCGGGCTTCCCTGCCCTTTGAGCCTCTGTTTTTTGAAAGGGAGCTGACGCTGGAAAGCTTCATCGAGCCGGGACTGCAGCTTTGCGGGGACGAGGAAAAGCTGCGGCATCTGCCGGAGATCCTGCTGGATAACGCGCTTAAGTATGCCCGGAGCCCCGGGCAGGTGATCCTTTCCCTGCGGCGGCAGGGCAGCCACGCCCTGCTCACCGTATCCAACACCGGTGACCCCATCCCGGCTGCGGAGCGGAAGGAGATCTTCAAGCGTTTCTACCGGGCGGACAAAAGCCGCCGCTGCAGCGGCAGCTACGGGCTGGGGCTTTCCATTGCGGAAAGCATCGTGCAGGCCCACGGCGGAAAGATCTGGGCGGAAAGCGCCGGGGGCTGGAACCGTTTTGTCGTTCAGCTTCCGCTGGGCTGAAAAAGACCGGCTGCCGGCAGTTTTGACACAAAGGGAGCACGGTGCCGCGCAAAAGATGCGGGAATTTTGTGTCGAAAATGTTTCTTTTTTGTTTCATTTGACATTTTTTGAATTTAGGCGTATAATGCCCGCACACACATAATTTAATTGGAGGAACAAACAATGAAGAAGATTCTTGCTCTGATCCTTGCCCTGGTTATGGTCATGGCTCTGTGCGCCTGCGGCTCCAAGGAGGAGACCACCGAGGCTCCTGCTGCCGAGGCTCCCGTGGCGGAGGCGGCTACCGCTGCCGAAGCTCCTGCTGCCGAAGCTCCCGCCGTGGAAGGCGCTGCTTCCGGCGAGATGGGCGGCGCCACCGGCGAAATGGCTCAGCTCGACCAGAGCGGTGAGATTGCTGACTTTACCTTTGGCGGCGTGACTGGTGTTCTGACCTATGCCGAGACCGACAACGGCGACCAGGAGACCAAGGGCATCATGCTGACCTGGCAGGGTGTTGAGTACACCGGCAAGATCGACAAGGGTGTCTACACCGCCGACAACGAGGCCGACCAGGCTCTCTTTGAGGCCTATCAGGAAGCTTATGAAGCCAACAACACCGTGGGCCCCGCTTCCGGCGAGCCTTCCGCGGAACCCGCTGCCTGATTAAAACAGCAACAAAAAAGGGGCTGTAAAATAACGTCCCCCAAAAAACGGTGGGTCTCTGTAAGG
>CAZSAX010000028.1:0-20024 GCA_964605075.1 uncultured Oscillospiraceae bacterium | reverse complement strand
GTACAACATCGGCGGCCACAACGAAATGCGCAACATCGATATCGTAAAAATCATCTGCAAGGCCCTGGGCAAGCCCGAAAGCCTGATTACCTTTGTTGCGGACCGGAAGGGGCATGATATGCGCTATGCCATCGACCCCACCAAGATCCACAACGAGCTCGGCTGGCTGCCGGAGACCAAATTTGAAGACGGCATCCAGAAAACCATCCAGTGGTACCTGGACAACCGGGAATGGTGGGAAACCATCATCTCCGGCGAGTATCAGAACTACTACGAAAAAATGTACGGCGATCGTGAGATCCTGGAGTGCGCAGGCGTTTGATCGCAAATAAAAGCCGCCGCGGGAACCTTCCCGCGGCGGAGCCTGGATGAATCATTCATGGGAGAAAAACAGGATGCAGTATCAGCGGATCGATATCAAAACCAACCGCGCCAAAGGCGAAGCCGGCGGCAGCCTGTCCGTGTTTGAAGCCGGACGGGATATCCCCTTTGACATAAAGCGTATCTACTATATCCATGGCGTCGGCGCGGGCGAAGTCCGCGGCTTCCATGCCCACAAGCAGCTGCAGCAGCTGCTGTTTTGTCCATATGGCAGCATTCGGATTCATCTGGACAACGGGGAAGAAACCGCAGACATTCTGCTGGACGATCCGTCCAAAGGTCTGGTCTTGGAACCAGGACTGTGGCGCACCATGGACTGGCTGATCGATAATTCCGTCTTGTGTGTTGCCGCATCGGACTATTATACAGAAGACGATTATATTCGGGATTATTCGAAATTTATTGAATACATCCAAGAGCGGAAAAGAGGTACATAACGATGGATGTCAAGTTTACTGTGCTCAAGCGCCTGTTTGAACAGCATCAGGAAGAATACGAAGAAGCGGCGCTCCGCGCTCTCCGCTCCGGCTGGTATGTGCTGGGCAACGAGCTGAGCCGGTTTGAAAAAGAATTCGCCGCCTACATCGGCATGGAATACGGCGTGGGCGTTAACTCCGGCCAGGACGCCCTGATCCTGGCAGTCCGGGCGCTGGGGATCGGCCCCGGAGACGAAGTAATCACCCAGGCCAATGCCTACATAGCTTCGGTCCTTGGCATCACGGAAAACGGCGCCACGCCCGTGTTTGTGGAACCGGACGCCTTCTTTGGCCTGGATCCGGAAAAGCTGGAGGCGGCCATCACCCCCCAAACCAAGGCCATTCTGCCGGTGCATCTGTACGGCCAGATCTGCGACATGGAAAAAATCCATGCCATCGCCAAAAAGCACGGCCTGTATGTGATCGAGGACTGCGCTCAGTGCCACGGCTCCGCCATTCACGGCAAAAAAGCCGGCTCTTTCAGCGACATTTCCTGCTTCAGCTTCTACCCCACCAAGCCTCTGGGCGCCTTTGGCGACGGCGGCATGATGCTCACCAACAGCGCCGCTCTGGACGAAAAAATGCGCATGCTGCGTTTCTATGGCAGCAAGGTCAAGTATGTCAGCGAGATCACCGGCATCAACACCCGTCTGGATGAAATCCAGGCCGCCATGCTCAGCGTGGGTCTGAAGTATCTGGAGGAGGGCAACGCCCGCCGCCAGCAGATCGCGGAACGTTATCTCCGCGAGATCCGGAATCCCTGGATCCAGCTGCCGGAAACCCGAGAAGGCTGCAGCCATGTGTATCACATCTTTGCCGTTCTTTGCCCGAAACGGGATGAGCTGATGAAGTATCTGGAAGCCCATGGCGTCCAGGGCGGGATCCATTATCCCATCCCGCCCCACCTGTCTCCCTGCTATGCCGATATGGGCTATGGCCGGGGCGCTTTTCCGATAACGGAACGCTATGCCGACTGCCAGCTGAGCCTGCCCATTTATGTGGGCATGCCGGAGGAAGAGGTCGACTATGTGATCCAGACGCTCAATGCCTTTGAGGGCCAATGAGTTCCTTTGCCGGCCGCGGCAAATCCACAATAGAGAGGTAAAATGAATGGATGCCGTTAAAACCAAGTCCCCGGCAGAAATAAAGGATCCCTCCGTAAAAGATCTGGGAACCTTTGTTGCAGAGAAATTCAAAGAAAGAAATCTCGCTGGGGTCAACAGCCACGCAGAACCAGTGACGCCCCGCGTCAGTTTCTATACCAAATACGGAAAGCGCTTCATCGACATCTGCTGCGGCGCCGTTGGGCTGATCGTGTTTTTCCCTGTGAATCTTGTGCTGGGGCTCTGCACCTTTTTCGATGTTGGCCGGCCGATCTTCTTTAAGCAGAGCCGGGCCGGAAAAGACGGAAAGGCGTTTAATCTGTATAAATTCCGGAATATGACCAACGCCAAGGACGAGCACGGCAATCTTCTGCCCCCCTCCCAGCGGGTCACAAAGTTCGGTCAGTTTGTTCGCAAATACTCCCTGGACGAGCTTTTGAATTTCTGGAGCGTTTTCAAGGGCGATATGTCCATCATCGGCCCCCGTCCCCTGCCCATGACCTTCATGGACCGCTACAGCGACCGGCACAAAATGCGCCACGCCGTCAAACCCGGTCTGGAGTGCCCCGATCTGCGGGCCGACGGCCATGTGCGGCTGTACCACGAGCAGTTTGAAAACGATGTCTGGTATGCGGAAAATATCTCCCTGAAGGTGGACATCCAGATGATCATCGGCCTTTTCAAGATGGTCTTTAACCGCAAGGAACGCGGCGATCACGCCAAGGTCGGCGGCGGGGAATTCCTGGGCTACAACGACGACGGCATCGCCACCAGCATGCGCCGCATCCCCCAGGAATACATAGACGAATACGAAGCCTACTGCAAGGAATGTGAAGTTTTATGAGCGGATTGCTGGAAAATAAGGTCTGCATCGTCACCGGCGCCGCCCGGGGCATCGGCAAAGAAACCGCCGAGCTGTTTGCCAAAGAGGGCGGCATGGTCATCGTCAACGCCCTCCGGGACGGCAGCGCGGACGACTGGATCGCCGCCAGCCCTTACCGGGAGCGGCTTTTCCCCCGATATTTCGATGTATCCGATGCCGAAGCGGTTCGAACCAATATTCTGCAGATCAAGCGGGACTTCGGCCGCATCGATGTTCTGGTAAACAACGCCGGCGTGGAGTATAATGAACTGATCGGCATGATCTCCCGGACCAACATGGAGCAGATGTTCCGGGTGAATGTGTTCGGAACCATCGAAATGCTCCAGGCCGTGAGCCGTGTTATGAGCCGAAACGAAAACGGCGGCTCCATCATCAACATCTCTTCCATGGTGGGCCTGCGGGGAAACAGCGGTCAGCTTGTGTATTCCGCCACCAAGGGCGCCGTGATCGCCCTGACAAAATCCGCCGCCAAAGAACTGGCGCCGAAGAAGATCCGTGTCAATTCCATCGCCCCCGGTCTGACCCAGACCAAGATGATGGAACAGGCGCAGCTGGAAAAGCTGCAAAGCCGGATCGACAACATCTGCCTGGGCCGCATTGCCCAGCCCGAGGACATCGCCGGGGGCTGCCTGCTGCTGGCCTCGGATCACGCATCCTACATCTCCGGCCAGATCCTGCCGGTGGACGGATGCACCATCATGTAACAACAGGGAAACCACAGGAGATACAACACATGGTTTACGAAGGAATCATTGAAGGTCTGACCGTCCGTCTGCGGTCCGTGGAAGAATCGGACGCCGAGGTCACCTTTCAAATGCGTTCGGATCCCACAAAGAATCAGTACATCCACGGCGCTACCGGAACGGTGGAGGACCAGCGCAATTTCATCCTCCGGCAGCGGGAAAAACCGGGGGATTATCTCTTCCTTGTGGAAGATAAAGAGGGCAAGGCCATCGGCATGAAAGGCCTTTATGACTATGACCCCGAGAAAAATGATCTGGAAAGCGGCCGTTTTATGGGCTTTGGCTCCCAGGTGCAGAACATTGAGGCGCTGATGCTCAGCTTGGATTTCGCCTTTGATATCCTGCAGGTCTCCAGCGTTCGGATGTCGGCTCTGGAAACCAACACGGGCATGCTGGGGATCCAGAAAAAGTTCGGCGTGGAAGAAACCGGCGCCGTTTTCAACGAAGATTTTGGCTGCCGCAGCATTTATTCTTTGCTGACCAAAGAGATGTACCAGGCCACGCGGCCGAATATACAGAAACTGCTGCAGCGTTTTGCCGGCAGATAACAGGAGGATACAACATGGAACTGCAGAAATACCAGGATTGCTTTATGAAAATCTTCGGCGTGGAAGCTGATGCACTGAACGCCGACTTTAACTTCGGCACCGGCAAATGGAATTCCTTTGCCCATATGGAACTGATGATCGAGCTGGAAGACAGCTTTGATATCATGCTGGAAAGCGACGACATCATGCGTTTCGGCGGCTACGAAAACGGCAAAAACATTCTGTCGAAGTACGGCGTGGCGTTCTGATCCGCGCTCTTACAAGCCACGTGAGCAATTGAGGTAAACTATGATTTTTGATATTGATCGGCATGAAAAAAGCCGTTTGGCCGTGGTGGACAACGAAGGTCACCGCCTCAGCTATGGAGATTTGGAAGCCCATGTCCTTCAAATGAAGGAACATGCACAGGCCCGCAGCATCACTTTCTGCCTGTGCAAAAACGCCGCCGGTTCCCTGATCGGCTATCTGGCGCTGATGGAAGCCGGGGCCGTCCCCGTCATGCTGGGCAGCCGCATCGACCGGGAGCTGCTGGATCAGCTTCTGGCCGTGTATGACCCGGCATACATCTGGTGCCCCGAAGATCAGGAAAGCTCTTTTGATTATGAGCCTTTGTATCGGGACTGCGGCTATGTGCTGCTGAAAACCGGCAGCGAGCTGTACCCCATCCACGACAACCTGCAGCTCCTGATGACCACCTCCGGCTCCACCGGCAGCCCCAAGCTCGTGCGCTACAAGCACGGCAATCTGGCGGCCAACGCCCGAAATGTAGCCGCCGCCTTCGGCTGGACAAAGAATGAGCGGCCGGTGTGCGATCTGGGCATGAATTACACCATGGGTCTGAATGTGATCAACACCCATCTGTATGTCGGTGCCACGGTGCTTCTGACGACCTGCAACCTCATGAGCGGCGACTTCTGGGATTACATCCGGGAAGAGCGGGCCACCAACTTCACCGGCGTGCCTTTCAGCTATGACATCCTGTGGCGGCTTCGTTTCCCCAAAATGGATCTTCCCCATCTCACCACCCTGGCAGAGGGCGGCGGCCGCCTGACGGACAAGCGTTTCACCGAGCTGGTGGAATACGCCAAAGCCACCGGCAAGCGCTTCATCGCCACCTTCGGCACCACGGAAACCGCAGCCCGTCTGAGCCTGCTTCCCCCGGAGCTGGCGGAAAGCAAATGCGGAAGCATTGGCCGGGCGATCCCGGAGGGCGAACTGTTCCTCGTTGACGATGACGGCCAGGTGATCCAGGAAATGGTGGCGGAAGGCGAAATGTGCTACAAGGGCCCCAATGTCACCATGGGCTACGCCGTCTGCAAGGAAGACCTGCAGAAGGGCGATGAATGGAACGGCGTCTATCATACCGGCGACCTGGCCAAGCGGGATGAAGACGGCTGCTATTTCATCACCGGACGGAAGTCCCGTTTTCTGAAACTGCTGAGCTACCGCGTAAGTCTGGACCAGTGCGAGCAGATGATCAGCCAGCGCTTCGGCATCGAATGCGCCTGCACCGGCACGGATGAATGCATGGACATCTACATCACCCAGCAGGAGCATGAAGCCGCCATCCGGGAATTTATCAGCGAAAAGACCGGCCTGTTTAACCGTTTGTTCAAAGTATATGCAGTCGATTCTCTGCCCCGAAACGATTCGGGCAAGATCGCATATCAGGAACTCAGACACGGAGATTGACTAAATGAGAATTTCTGCGAAACTTCAAGATAGGATTCAGCGCCTGCCGCTGGTAGTCTATATTGTTCTGCTGCTGGCTTTTTTTGAGCCCCTTTCCGTTGAAATGCTGGCGGAAGGCGATTACAGCCCCCTTTGGAATCTTCTCGATATTGTCTTCAAGGGCCTGAATATCCTCTTTGCCACCCTGGGCTATGGAATCGTTTTCTACCGCTTTTTTGTGAAGAAGGAAAAGTACGATCTGCTTTACTTTGTTCTGGCCCTTCATATGATCCTCTTCGTGATCTCCTGCCTTGCCAACGGTTCTTTCCCTGTAACATTTCTTGGCTCCACCTATGGCTCGGTAGGCATGCTGTTTTTGCTGGATGCGCTTCTGAAAAACTCCGAAAGTCGGTTCCTGTTGGCCGGAAAAGTTCTTTTTGGTGCCCTTTGCGCCGCCAGCGTTCTGTCCATTTTCCTGTTTCCCCACGGATTTTTCAACAACGCTTCCAAATATCAAGCTCTTTGGGCCCTGGGCGCCAAGAACAATGCTTTTCCTTTCTACTACATCTTCTTTTTGTTCCTGTTTGCGGAAAAATCCTGCCTGAACAAAAAGCTATGTGTGCTGACGGTGCTGTCCGTCATCGCTATGATCATCGGCGCCCGTATTTGCCAGTCGGCAAACACGACCATATGCCTTTTCCTGATCCTGGTCGTTTATATTCTTTATAAAACCGGCTTCCTGGTGGAAAAGCTCGATATCCGGATACTTCTTGGTTTGTTTGCACTGCTTCTGCTGGTGGTCTATCTTGGCAGCCGTCTGCAGCTGATCGATTTTGTCGCCTCCCTCTTTGGGCGAAACGCGACCTTCTCCGGCCGGGATTATCTGTGGGAGCAGGCCATTGACCACGCTCTTGCCAATCCTTTGTTTGGCGCAGGCAACGACATTCTATACTCCATGCGATCCAATCCTGACGCCACCACGGCCCACGCCCACAGCCAATACCTGGACAAGCTGGCCAAATTCGGCTTCCCGCAGCTGATTGCCCTTATTGTCACCCTGGCCATACTTGTGACCCGGGTGCACAAAAATGCGGATAAAAGACAGTCCCGCATGATGGGCCTGATGCTTCTGATCTATATGCTGCATATGTCTTTCGATACCTACAACTATAATTTCTTCGTTGCAGCGATTGTTGTCGTCAATTGGCTGGTGCGGAGCGAAAATATTTTGCAGATCCAGTTCGTCGGCATCAACTTTAAAAACCTGAAAAAGATGTTCCGCGTGACAAGAGCATCCTGAAGGAGTACAAATGAAACCTCTGATAGACAGATTGCATGAGCGCTTTGCCTCCACCTCCCTCCAGGCCGGTGACCGGCTCCCGGATGTTGAAGCATGGAGCCGCTTTTTGGCCAGCCTGCCCCCGGAAAAGGACTGCATCGATAAGGCCTTCAACAAATACAGATGCCGGATGTATTTCTTCTCCACGCCCAAAAGAGCCTTTATGAACTTCCTTGGCTTCGGCGCTATGTTTGTCGAGCTGTTTTACCTTCTGGCCTCCAACCAATCGCTGAAAGAAAAGGAAGCGGGCAAAGTCCTTATCGAACGCGCCCGGGACATCCCCAACTTTGACGATATTGTGCCCCAGAGCCTCTTTTCGGAATATCCGCAGGTGGATGTCGTTCCCAACTTCAACAAAAAGTTCGGTACCCTTTGCCGGGAAGCCAAAAGATATTTCTTCCGCTGCGTAAAGCGGCATCCCTTCCACTTTTTCTTTAACTACTTCGTATATATGGAACTGGCGGCCCACAGCCATTTCCTTTTGAACGACAATCCGGAAGCCACCGTTGTTTACATCAACGAGCGCAATGTGGCCAGCCCCATTCTGACAGAGCTTTATGAAGCCGGCGGAAGAAAGCTGATGTCCTTTATGCACGGAGAATATGCGTACAGTCTGGTCATGGCACACATGCAGTTCTCCCGCTTCTATGTCTGGGACGATCATTATGTGGATCTGTTCAAGGATCTGGACTGCAGCATTGGCGAATACATGGTCTACACCCCCGGAAAGCTGCAGAAAAAGTGGGATCTGGAAAACATTGAACCGGAATATTTCTGCACCTACTACTTCAGCGGCGAAGGCGAACAGGCCACGAAAAAAGCCGCTGAGCTCCTGGAGGAATTCCACCAAGCCGGCAAGCGGGTCAAGGTGCGCCCCCACCCCCGGTCTGTTCTGCAGCTGAAACAGGTCATGTCCCTGTTCCACGGGATCGAGATCGAAGATCCCCACAGCATTGCGCTGAAGGATTCCCTGGCAAAAACGGAATATGTGATCGGCACAAGAAGCACGGTGCTTTCCGAAGCTTATGCGGAAGGCCGGAAGATCGTTCTGGACGATGTGAGCAGTCCGGAACATTTCAACAACATGAAAATAGAGCGGGTAGCCATTCTGAGCAAGGAACACATCCTTCTGTCCCAGCTTCGTAATGAAGTGCTGAACGCAGCAGAGAATAATCAATAATTGGAGTATTAACGGGTCTATGGAGAGAAAACGCGACAACAAAGTAATTGCCTTAAATCTGCTGAGCACACTGATCCTTCAGGGCCTCACTTTCTTTTCCGCCCCAATTTTCTCCGAAATCCTGGGCCCCAACAACTACGGCATTGCCTCCGTTTACAACACCTGGGTCATTATCCTCTCCACGGTGTTCACCCTGCAGGCCGGCGGCGCTGTTGCCATCGCCCGCAGCCGCTTCCCTCTGGATCGGCAGAAAGACTACCAGTCCAGCGCCCTGACCCTGGCCGGCGTTGCCTATCTGAGCTTCTCTGTGCTGACCGTGCTGGTGCTGTTCCCCTTAGCAAAAAAACTGAATCTTTCCATGCTGATGGTGGTGTTCGCTCTTCTTCAGGGCTTTGGCTATTACTGCGTCAACTTCCTCAATGGCATCTATACCTACGAATTCAAGCCCGGAAAAAACCTGCTGTTCAGCTCCCTGACAGCCGCCGGCTGCGTTGCCCTGTCCCTGGTATTCGTTTACCTGATGCCCCCGGAAAATAACCACTGGGGACGCATCGCCGGGCAGTCCATCGTCTACACCATTATGGGTGCCATCGTCTGCATCATTGTTTTCCGCAACGGCAACACCTATGTGGACAAAAAGCTCTGGGCCTTCACGCTGCCGGTCACCATCCCCACCATCTTCCACTCTCTGGCCCATCTGGCCCTCAACCAGAGCGACCGGCTCATGCTGCAGCAAATGATCAGCAACTCTTCCGTGGGCATCTATACCCTGGCGGCCACCTTTGCCGGTGTGATCCACAGTCTTTGGTCCGGATTCAACAACAGCTGGGTAGCCGTCTACTACGAAAACACCCGCCTGGAGAAAATCGACCAGATCCGCCGGCAGGAAAAGAACTACCTCGAGCTGTTCACCATCCTCACCTGCGGCTTTGTGCTGCTGACGCCGGAAGTGTTCCACTGGTTTGCCGGCGAAGAATACTGGTCCGGCACCGACCTGATCCCCCTGTTTGCCCTGGGATATTACTTTGTCTTCCTTTACAGCTTCCCGGTAAACTACGAGTTCTACCACATGAAGACCAAAACGATCGCCGTTGCAACGATCGTTACCGCCGTGTTCAACATCGCGCTGAACTATGTTCTGATCCGTTTGATCGGCATTGCCGGCGCCGTCATTGCCACGGCCGCGGCCCATTTTGCTCAGTTCCTGTTTCATTACATAGCCGCCAAGCGCATCGGCCGCAGCGATTTCCCCTTCAAATTCATGGACTTTGTGCCGGGTCTGGTGGCTGTGGTCGCCATATCTGTCCTGGCCTGGTTCCTGGGGGATCATTGGCTCCCGCGCTGGGGTCTGGGCGCCTGCCTGGGGATCTATCTGCTTCTGAAGATGTGGAAACGGAAGTCGATCTTCTGATCGCTTTCGCTTTCATATCACAAACAACCACGGCTGCACGGCCTGATGAAGGAGGAATGCCGTTGTGAAACAAAGAAATGCCGGCTTGGAGTGGTTCATCCGCGCTTTAACGGAAGGCGACTCCCTTCTGGAGCCGGACATCATCGAACGCTTCTCGGCACAGTTGGGCCTGTCTTTCCCGGACATCGCCCATTTCTGTGTCGTTGTTCGCTATGCCGATGCAGCACTGGCCGCCTCGGATGTGACGGCCGCGGACCATCTGCTCCGCTGCTGCATCAACGCCGGAAAAACGCTGGAAACCGAGGTTTACACCTATCTCGGCGCTCATTTGTGCGTGGTCATGCTGATTCCCATGCCAAACGGAAAGCGCGGCCCGCTGGTGAACAAACTTCTCCGAAGCATCAGCCGTCACAGCATGGCCGATGTGCGGCTGGGCGTGGGCCGCAGCTACCGGGATGCGGACAAAATCAGCTATTCCCGGGTGGAAGCCTACGAAGCGCTGTATAACATCCAGCCTCAGCAGCAGATCTCCTACATTGACGACTTTTATAAAAACCGGGACATTACCACCAACAAAATGGAAAGCCAGCGGCGCAAAGTCGTGGAGCTGTTCAAGCGCGGACAGCTGGATCAAATGATGCTCCAGCTCACCCGGCTCACCGAACAGGTGCGAATCGAATCCCCGGTGCGTCAAGATATCCCCTACCCCACCAGCATCCGCCGCACGGTGGCCCAGCTGATCGCCGAGCTCATGCACATCGGCGCCGATGCCGGCGTGGATGTGGAACGGCTCCTGAATTACCAGGATCCCTACAAGCACAGCTTTGATATCGGCGATACCCCCGAACTGCTGGCCTGGTTTTCCGAGGTGGCGCAAACGCTGTTTGATGCCATTTCCGAGCGGGAAACCAAAAACGAAAGCAACACGCTCATCCAGGTGAAAAAATGCATTGAAGATCATCTGGGCGACCCGGAGCTGAGCCTGACCCTGGTCAGCAACGAGCTGGGCATAACCCCCACTTATTTCAGCGCCTTTTTCATCCGGGAAGTCGGCCTGGGCTTCAATGAATATGTCACAGGTCTGCGCATCGAAAAGGCCCGGCAGCTGCTGGACGAAAGCAACAAGAAAATTCACGCCATTGCCAGCGAATGCGGCTTCCGTTCCGCCAGCTATTTTATCGTCGTATTCCGGAAGCAAACGGGCATGTCCCCCGGGGAATACCGCAACAAGAAAAACTAAAACAAATCGTGATTTTTTGTTATGGAATTCCATTTTCTTTCTTGTTATAATAAATACCGTAATCCATGAGTGTCATGCACACAATGTCCTCTTAAATCCTGGATTTAAGAGGACATTCAAATTCAAACAAAGGAGAACAACCATGAAAAAGATTCTTTGTGTCGTTCTGGCTCTCACGCTGGCTCTGCTGTGCACTGCCTGCGGCGGCAAAACCAGTGATGAAGTTACCATCACTTTCTGGACCACCCCCGTGCTGAACGACGAAGCCAAGATGGAAGAGATCGTGGCCGACTTTAACGAAAATAACCCCGGCATCCATGTTGAGCTGGAATACCTGACCTGGGAAGGCGTTACGGACAAGCTGCAGATCGCTCTGAGCACCGGCGACACCCCCGATGTGTTCATTGACGGCGCCGCCCGCACGGCCTCTCTGCCCTCTCTGGGCGTTCTGGCTCCGGTGGACGATGTTTACAACAAGTATGACGACTGGTACGCTTCCGTTGCCAACTTCGGCGTCATCGACGGTGTTCACTACCTGATCCCCGCTACCCAGATGGGCTGCTCTGTTTTCGCTGTCAACTACTCTCTGGCTGAAGAGCTGGGCGTGGCCGACCTGCTGCCCGAAGACTGCATGAGCTGGAGCATGGAAGACCTCTATAACTTTGTCGCTGCCGCCACCGAAGCCGGCGCTGACCAGGGCATCAAGGGCATCGGCCTCTACGCCGGTTCCCAGACGGCGGACGATGTTCTTTACTCCATGATGCTCGGCAACGGCGGTAGCATCATCGACATGGAAACCATGACCTGTGTTGCCAACTCCCCTGAGTGCGTGGAAGTTGTGGAATACTGGGGCAAGATGGTGGAAAACGGCTACACCCTGGACGGCGTGACTCTGCTGAAAGCCGAGGATATCGGAACACCCTTCAAGAACGGCCAGGTTGTTATCCAGATCGGTTCTCCCGCCTCCTCCACTCTGGTCGCCATGGAATCCATGAAGGAAGAGGGTTACATTGACGAGATCCCCGACATCCGTACTTATGGTATCCCCTATGCGGATGGTCTGGAGATGGTTTGTGCCTGCTGGGGCGCCAACGGCATCGCCGTGTTTGACAACGGCGACGAAGCCAAGATCGAAGCAGCCAAGACCTTTGTTTCCTATCTGGTGGAAAGCGTTGACTATGCCGAATCCATCTGGAACATAGAAGCTTCCTATCCTCCCGCCCGTGATAACGGCGCTGTCTACACCGGTGCTACCGATGCCATCACCGAAGATACCGTCTTCTACACCGAAATCACCGGTCTGTACTCCAACTCTGAGTTTGGTATTCTGGAGCCCTATTGGCCCGAAGTGCGCAGCCACTTCTATCCCGAACTGCAGGCTGTTTACAGCGGCGAAAAGACCGCCCAGGAAGCCATGGACTCCTTCGCTGCCAATGTGAACGAGGTCCTGGAAGCCTATAAGTAAGCTTAGACAAAATCCATTTGCTGGGCAGAGACATCTGCCCAGCAAATTTCTGTAAGATATCCCCTACCCCGTGATTGCTCTGCCACGGAAAGAAATTGAGGTGTCTCCCCCCATGAACAAAGAGAAAAACGATATCCGGGCCCTTCGGCGGCGCCGACGGCTTCTGGCCAATGACATCAGCAGCTATCTATTCCTGATCCCCTGGTTTGTTATGCTGTTTGTATTTACCCTCTATCCCTTCGTTGAAGGTATCCGCATGTCCCTGTTCAATTTCACCCTGCGAAACCAGGAGTTTATTGGACTTGAGAACTTCCGGACACTTTTAACGGACGAGGCATTCCTGAATTCCATCATCATCACGCTGAAAATGTGCTTGATCATTGTGCCCGGCACGATCATTTTCTCCCTCCTTGTGGCCTACGCTATTCAGGATCTTTCCGGCGCCATTAAAAGCGTTGTAAAGATCGTGTTTTATCTCAGCAGCATCATCAGTGAAGTGGCCCTGATTATGGTCTGGAAATGGATGTTCAATCCCAACTATGGTCTTTACACCACTCTTTGCGAGAAATTTGGCGTGGTTGAACTGAATCTTTTGGGCGACGCCACCCTCTCCATTCCGCTGATTTCCATTCTGGTTCTCAGCTTTACGGTCTCTCAGCCCATCGTTCTGTTCAGCGCCGCTGTGGACAGCGTGCCCACAGCGCTCCTGGAAGCTGCGGAACTGGACGGCGCCGGCCGTTTCACCCGTTTCCTGAAGATCACACTTCCCTCCATCACAGATGTGATGCTTCTGGTTGCGGTTACCACCACCATCAATAACCTGCAGGTCTTTGTGGTGCCTCAGCTGCTCACCGGCGGCGGCCCCAACGGAAAGACCACAACGGCGCTGATGCTGATCTATCAAACAGCGTTTGAATTTGGCAAATACGGTCTGGCTTCCGCCATGGGCGTGATCCTGTTTGTTGTGATTGCCTTTTTCGTTGCCATCCAGTTTATCCTGCAAAGAAGGAAGGGGGAATGACCTTGAGCCACCGCAATAAACTCTTTCGCCGCTCCCGGCGCCGGGAACGCAAGTCTCTGGCTTTGATCCCCATGATTCTGGCCATGATCTGGTGCCTGATCCCCTTCTATGTCATGCTGATAGGCTCTTTCAAGCCCAGTGTTGCCCTTGCTCTTATTCCCGCCGACCTGAATCCCCTTCGCAACATGAGCTTGAAAAGCTTCATCGAAGTGCTGGAAACCGCAAAAATGCTCCGCGGCTTTAAAAACAGCTTGATCCTTAGCCTGAGCAACTGCCTTCTGACCGTGATTATCGGCATGATGGGCGGCTATGTCTTTGCCAAGCGCAATTTTTCCGGCAAAAAGTTCTGGTTTACTGTGTTGTTGATTACCATGATGCTGCCCAGCCAGGTCATGCTGATCCCTCGCTATACCGTGGCCCGCACGCTGCATCTGACCAACACCCTCCATGGCGTTGTCCTCACCAGCATCAACGCCTCCTATGCAATTTTCCTCTGCCGGCAATTCATTACAAGCATTCCCGATGAACTGATCTCCGCAGGAAAAATTGACGGCTGCAACGAATGGCAGACATTCTTCCACATCGTCCTGCCCATGTCCAAGCCCGTCATCGCGTGTTTGTTCATTTTCACTTTCATCAGCAGTTGGAATGATTTTTTCTGGCAGAATGTTATGCTCAGCGACAGCAGCCTGCGGACCATCCCGCTCACGCTGGCCCATTTGAGCAACAGCTTGAACAAGGCAAATACGCTGGCTCTCCAGTTCGCCGGAGCCACCATTTCGGCGATTCCCATGATCGCCATCTTCATATGCTTCCAGAAATACTTTATCAAAGGCATTTCCACCGGCGCCGTGAAGGAATAACTATAACCCATTAAAAACTAGATTATATGGAGACAAAAACAATGGAAAAGAAGAGAGTTATCTGCATCATCCAGGCTCACATGAGCTCCACCCGCCTGCCCGGCAAGATCATGAAGGATCTCTGCGGCGAGCCCGCCCTGTACCGCATGATCGAGCGCCTGCGCCAGTGCAAGCTGCTGGACGACATCGTGATCGCCACCTCCACCAAGGAATGCGATGACATCATCGTGGAACACTGCGACAAATGGGGCGTGCACTGGTTCCGCGGCAGCGACAGCGATGTTCTGTCCCGCTATTGGGGCGCCGCTCAGGAGTATCCCTCCGAATATGTTGTCCGCGCCACCTCCGACTGCCCCCTCATCACCCCTGTTTTCATGGATGAGATCATTCAGTTCATGCTGGATCACGACTACCGCTATGTCAACGGCGTCAACGGGCCTGCTGGTATCGGCGGCGAGATCTTCACCCGGGAACTGCTGCAGGAAGCAGCAGAAAACTCCACCGAAGGTTATGAGCACGAGCATGTCTCTCCCTATATGTTCATGAAGCAGGACAGCGTGGCCGAAGTTCCCTATTTCGGAGATTACAGCCACTACCGCATCACCCTGGACACCGAAGAGGACTACCAGGCCATCTGCGCCGTGTACGAGGGCCTTTATCAGCCCGGCAACACCTTTGGCGACCACGATATCATCAATTTCCTGGATACCCATCCCGAAGTCGTGGCTATCAACGCCATGATCCAGCAGAAACCCTGGCTGGTGTAAAACAAATTCAAAAATGACCGCATGCATGCAGCATGCGGTCCTTTTTTCTGGCCAAAATTCAGGCCTGAACGATTTGTTTCGTATATTTTTCTGCTTCCCGATAGATGGCTTCCGGGTCCTCGCCTACGAAAAATTCGCCGTTTTCATAAAGGACACGACCTGCGATCATGGTCATGCGAACATCCGCGGGGGAGCCGGCATAGACCAGGTTCTTGACGATGTTGTTCACGGGGCGCATATTGGCCCGGCTCATGTCGATGACGATCATATCCGCCTGTTTGCCCACCGCGATGCAGTCGCAGTCCGTCAGTCCCAAAGCCAGGGCGCCGCCCCGGGTGGCAGCGTCCAGGATGCGGGCCGGATCGCCGGCTGCGGCGTCGCCCTCCCGGAGCTTGGCCAGGACATTGGCAAGATACATCTCCCGGAACATGTCCAGGGCGTTGTTGGAGGCGGGGCCGTCGGTGCCGATGGCGATGTTCACGCCCTTTTCCATCATGCGGCTCAGAGGGAAAATGCCGCTGGCAAGCTTGGCGTTGGAGCAGGGGTTGGTCACGGCCCAGCAGCCGTGCTTTTGGAAAATGTCCATGTCCTCGTCGGAGAAATGGACGCAGTGGAAGCCGCCGCCGCCGTATTCAAACATCCCCAGGCTGTCAAACAGCTTCGTGGGGCTCACGCCATGGCGGGCGATGCACTCGTCGTATTCCTTCTTCGTTTCACTGTTGTGGCAGAAAACCGGGGCTTTGTACTGCTGAGCCGCTTCGGCGATATAGCGGAACATGTCCATGTCACCGGTGTATTCGGCGTGGAAGCCCAGCTGGTAGCGGACGAAGGGGCTGTAGTTGTTGTATTTCTCAAAGCGCTTGTGCAGCAGGGTATAGTCCTCCCCGGCGGTCATGCTTTCGCAGATGACGGCCCGGAAGCCCCAGTCCATGGCGATGCGGGCCAGCTCTTCGATGTAGAAGTACATATCAAAGCAGGCGGTGGTGCCGCCGGCCAGGTACTCCAGGAAAGCCACCTTCACAAAAGCGGCCAGGGATTCCGGCGTGAGCTTGGCCTCCCGGGGAAAGACCATCTGAAACAGCCAGTCCTGCAAGGGGAGGTCATCCGCCAGAGAGCGCAGGAAGGTCATGCCGGAGTGGGTGTGGGCGTTTTTGAAGCCGGGCATGAGAAGATCGCCCTTCAGGTCGATCTGCCGCTCAAAGGCGGGCATCTGGTCCTTTTTCGGGCCCACATAGGTGATCTTGGCGCCGTCCACCCAGACCTCATTTTCCGTCACAAGGCCGGATTCCAGCACCTTTCCGTTATAAAAGCGAATCATGCAAACAGTTCCTCCAGTTTTTCCGAATAGGGGGGATAAAGCACGCCTTTTTCCGTGACAATGGCGGTGATGAGCTCATGGTCGGTCACATCAAAGGCCGGGTTCCAGCATCTGACCTCCGCCGGGGCCATGGGCGTTTCGTACCACAGGGAGCGGATCTCCTCCCCGTCCCGCAGCTCGATGGGAATGTCCGCCCCGGTGGGGCAGTCCATGTCGATGGTGGAGGAGGGCAGAAGGATATAAAAGGGAACGCCGTAGTGCTTGGCCAGTATGGCCAGACCGCTGGTGCCGATCTTGTTGGCGGCGTCGCCGTTGCGGGCCATGCGGTCGCAGCCCGCCATCACGGCCTGGACGCGGCCCTGCTTCATGGCAAGGCTGGCCATGTTGTCGCAGATGAGAGTGCAGTCCAGCCCGGCCTGGCTCAGCTCAAAGGCGGTGAGCCGGGCGCCCTGGAGCAGGGGGCGGGTCTCGTCGATGTAGGCCCGGATGTCCATGCCCCGCTCCGCGGCCAGCAGCAACGGACCCAGGCCTGTGCCATACTGAGAGGTGGCCAGAGGGCCGGCGTTGCAGTGGGTGAGAACGGTGTCCCCCTCTTTGAGGAGGGCCAGGCCCGCCTCCGCAATGGCCCGGCACATGGAAACGTCTTCGTTATAGATCGCCTCTGCCTCTTCTCTCAGAAGGGCGCAGAGGTTTTCGGCATCTTGGTGGGCGTGGGCAAAGGCTTTCATGCGCTCCAGCTGGCGGTGCAGGTTTACCGCCGTGGGGCGGCTGGAATCCAGGTAGTCACAGTCTGCGTCCAGATGCTCCAGAAAACGCGCTCTGTCATAGCTCAGGGACAGGATATAGACGGCATAGGCGGCAAAAATGCCGATGGCCGGTGCGCCCCGCACCCGTAGGGAGTGGATGGCCTCAAACATGGCCTCCCGGTCCCGCAGCTCCAGATAGACAAGCTCGCCCGGCAGCAGGGTCTGGTCTATAATGCGCAGGGCCCGGCCGTCCTCGGTCAGGCCCACATTTCGGATAAATTCACTCATAGCTTGTCGATCTCCGGAACGGCCGCCCGTACCAGGCGGGTCATTCTCTCTTCCAGCTGGATGCCGGCCTCAAAAACCTCCTGATGGGTCAGAGGGTGCTGGGCGATGCCGGCACCCTGATTGGTGATGCAGCTGATGCCGCAGACCCGCAGGCCCATGTGCCGGGCCACGGTGGCCTCGCAGGCGGTGGACATGCCCACCGTGCCGCCGCCCAGCAGACCCAGCAGCTTCACTTCCGCCGGGGTCTCAAAGCTGGGACCGGTGAGCTGAACATAAACGCCCTCGTGCAGGGGCAGGGAAAGGTCTCTGGCTTTTTGCCGGATCACAGCGTTCATGGCCCGGTCGTAGACCTGACTCATGTCCGGGAAGCGGGTGCCGAGCTCGTCGAGGTTCTCGCCGATGAGGGGGTTGGGGAAATTCAGCATGATGTGGTCGGTGATGAGCATCATGGCCGGGGCTTCCATTTGCGGGTCCAGGCCGCCGGCGGCGTTGGTGAGGAAAAGCTTTTTGGCGCCCAGCAGGCCCATCACCCGGGTGGGCAGGACCACGTCCTGAATGGGGAAGCCTTCGTAGTAATGGACCCGGCCCTGCATGCACACCATGGGCACGCCCTCCAGCGTTCCGAACAGAAACTTACCGGCGTGGCCGGGCACGCCGGACACGGGAAAGCCGGGGATGTCTTTGTAGGGCACTTCGGCCTGCACATCCATGACTTTGCCCAGATTGCCCAGTCCGGAGCCCAGGATCATGGCCATCCGGGGCTGAAAGCCGCCGGATTTCTCAAACACGGTGTCCCGGCAGCGAAGGAGCTTTTCGTAATGGGGGTTCATATCAGGTGCCTCCCGCTGTGGTGCCGCCCTGCCGGGGGCGGAGGTTGAAATCGTCGGAGCCGGACAGGCCGTCCCGGCGCATCATGTTTTCGATCACGCTCACATCGCCGGCAATGTCCATGGCATCGGCGCTGTAAAGAGTGTCCAGCTGCTTTTCGTAGCCGGCCACCAGGGTATCGGCAATGCGCTCGATATCGGCCTTGGCCTTGGCCATGTTCTGGCCGGACACGCCCTGCTGCTCGATGCGGGCGTAGGAATTCAGCAGCTTCAGAGTGGTGGGCAGGTAATAGTTCATGAAACGCTCGATCTGACCCTTCTTCTCGGGGTGGGCTTCCACTTCCCGGAAGATGGCCGCGGTGCTGGCCTGCATGCGGCGGATCTTTTCGCTCATGGCCTCGTCCGCAATGTCCAGATCCGCCTGGCGGATCTGTTCGATGATGCGCTCATATTCGCTCATGCGCTCTTCCTGATCCCGCTGGGCCTGGGTCTTTTTGGCCTCGTCCTCCCGGCGGTAGACATCCCGCATTTCTTCCGGGTCGATGACCAGAAGCTGCCGCTTGTGGTCAATGTAGGCCCGTTCGCCGTAATAGCCGCGGTCCACCATGTCCGTCAGCAGTTTGTCCAGCGCAGCGGCATCCATACCGAGGGTGGAGCCAAGCTGGGTCATATCCACCACGCCCCGGTCGCCGGATACGGTCATGCAGCGGCGGTATTTCCGGGCCTGCCGCCGGCTGAGGCCGGCAGCCAGCACCATGGAGGCGCCGCCCAGCGAGATCGCCAGCGTGGTCAGGAAGGCCCAGGGGCCGGCGGCGTTGAACATGAACAGAACGCCCAGTGCGATCAGGATCCAGCCGAACACCGACAGGGTCGTGGCCCCGGCATCCACCTTGCGGACGCCCGGAAAGCGGCTGTTTTCCGCTTCGGCTTTGGGCGGGTTTGACGGCTGGGCCGTCTGGTTTTGGCGGCTGTCGGTCTGGGCTTGGGCGTAGCTGCTCTGGGACGTGCGGCGGCCGGCGGGACGGGTGTAGTTGCGGCGGTTGGCGGTGTTTTTGCGGCCGGAGCCGGTCAGTGCCGACACAAGGCCGCTGAGAAGGTTCGAGCCCATGGCGTGGGTGATGGTCAGCACAAGACCCACCGGAAAGCACACGAAGATCATGCCAACGTCTATGGCCCAGGAGATGATCTCATCCAGGGGGGAGCCGCCGGAGCGATTCCGGCCCGGGCGGGGGCCTGGGCCGGGGCCGGGGGAGTGAGGCCCGGGACCGGGGCTGTTGGCATAAGGATCGTTGTAGTGTTCGTAATCGTAATCATTATTAAAGTTATTCATGAAAGCATCATAGCACAAACGACTTTAAAGGGAAAGACCCTGCGTTAATTTTCCGGCGCTTGACATGGGGGGAGCAAGCTTATAAAATGGGAATACACAAGAAAAATACGAGTTATGGGAGGATAAGGAATGCTGGATCCCACGGTTTACAAAGACTGGCAAATTGCCGAAGAAGCGGAGAAAAATCTGCCTCCGGTGGAGTATTTCCGGGAAAAAATGGGCCTCCTGCCCGACGAGATCATCCCCTATGGCCGCACCCCGAAGCTGGATTTCCTGAAAATCATGAACCGGCTGAAGGATCGCCCCGACGGCAAGTACATTGAAGTCACAGCCATCACCCCCACCCCCCTGGGTGAGGGCAAGAGCACCACGAGCCTGGGTCTGATCGAAGGTCTGGGCAATCTGGGCAAGAACGTGGGCGGCT
>CAZSAX010000027.1:0-20336 GCA_964605075.1 uncultured Oscillospiraceae bacterium | reverse complement strand
TGGGCTTTTGTTAGTTTCGCTTTTTTATCTGTCTACTTTTGCTTGACAGATGCAGACTCTTCGGAGTCCCTGTTTTCTGCTATTTTGTGTTTTTCTTCAGCCACTCCACCGCGCAGTTGGCAAGCACTGCCGCGCCGTAGGGGATGCCCTCGTCCCGGAAGGTGGCCTGGGGGTGATGCACGGCGAAACGGCAGCCGTCGGCTTCATCTCCGAAGCCCAGGATGAAATAGGCGCTGGGCACCCGGGAGCTGATTTCGGAAAAGTCTTCCGAGGTCATCACCGGCGGTGCCTGGAAATTGCAGTTTTCTTCGCCCAGGATCTCGGTGACAAAGGGCTTGATATCCATCAGAAAGTCGGCGTTGGTATAACAGGCATCCAGCTGCAAAACAAAATCCACGGTGGCTTTGGCGCCATAGGCGGCGGCCACGCCCTCCACCAGCTCTTTCATACGCTGCTGAAGATGGCGGCGTATGTTCTCGTCATAGGTTCGCAGGGTGCCCCGGAGCTCGGCGGTGGGGGGGATGACGTTGGCGGCGTCTCCGGCCAGAAAAGCACCCACGGTGATCACAACCGTTTCTGAGGGGGAGGATTCCCGGCTGACCAGTTCCTGCAGAGCCAGATGGATATGAGCGCCCACATTGATGGGGTCCACGCACAGATGGGGCGTGGCGCCGTGGCCGCCTTTACCCTGAATGTGGATGACAAAGGAATCCATGGAACTGGTGTTGGCGCCGGCGGCGCCGCAGAGGCTGCCCAGCTTCATGGGGATCCCGGTGTGGAGGGCCAGGGCGGCGTCCACCTTCGGGTTTTCCAGGAGCCCGGCATGGACCATGTAGCGGGCGCCGGGGGCGGATTTGTCTGTGTTTTCCTCGTTGGGCTGGAACACCAGCTTTACAGTGCCGGGAAGCTCGTCTTCCATATCCTTGAGGATCTGGGCTGCGCAAAGGAGCATGGCGGCGTGGGCATCGTGACCGCAGGCATGCATGACCCCGGGATTCCGGGATTTATAGGGGACATCCGCCTCTTCCTGAATGGGCAGCGCATCGTAATCGGCCCGCAGGAGTATGGTCCTGCCGGGGCGGCCCACGGTGGCCACGATGCCGCTGGGGCAGATCTCCCGGGGCTCATAGCCCATGGATACGAGCCTTTCGGTGATGTATTGGCAGGAGACGGGCAGGGCCATGCCCATTTCCGGATGCTCATGGAGATAGTGGCGGTCCCGGATGCTCTGGGGCTGGGCATCCAGCGCTTTTTGAAGAATGTGTTTCATGGCGGCTTCCTTTGCCGGCGGTAAGCCGGCGGTGATTTGCTTATAGAATAGTACGATACCGGGAAAAAAGAAAGATGCGGGAGAAAATTTTTCTTCCGCGTCCGAAAGGGAGTTGCACAAAAGGTAAAATGGGCTATAATTTGAAAGAGAAAAAGTGAAGGAGCCTGGAAATGAATATTACCAAGGATATAAAATACATTGGCGTCAATGACCACGAGATCGACCTGTTTGAAGGGCTTTATGAAGTGCCCAAGGGCATGGCCTACAATTCCTATGTCCTTTTGGACGAGAAGATCGCTGTTATGGATTCGGTGGAAAAGGGATTTACGGGGCTGTGGCTGGAACATATGCAGGAAGCGCTGGAGGGGCGGTCGCCGGATTATCTGATCGTGCATCACATGGAGCCGGATCATGCCGGCAGCATCGTGAAGTTTATGGAGCTGTATCCCCAGGCGAAGCTGGTCTCTTCCGAGCGGACCTGGTATCTGATGAAAAACTACTTCGGCACCGATTATGCGGATCGCAGGATCACGGTGGGGGAGGGGGATGTTCTCTCCCTGGGCAAGCATGAACTGCACTTCATTCCCGCGCCCATGGTGCACTGGCCGGAGGTCATGGTGAGCTACGATGCTTTGGATAAGGTGCTGTTTTCCGCCGATGCCTTCGGCAAGTTCGGCGCCTTGGATGCGGAAGAGGACTGGGCCTGCGAAGCCCGGCGATATTACTTCGGCATTGTGGGCAAATACGGCCTTTCGGTGCAGAATCTGCTGAAAAAACTGGCGGGCCTGGATATTCAGAGCATCTGCCCGCTGCATGGGCCGGTGCTGACAGAGGAGCTGGGCTATTATATCAACCTGTATGACATCTGGTCCTCCTACGGCGTGGAAAGCGAAGGGATCGTGATCGCCTATACTTCGGTCTACGGCCACACAAAGGAAGCGGTGGAGCTGCTTGCCGGGCTTCTGGAAGCCAAAGGGCAGAAGGTCACGGTGAATGATCTGGCCCGCTGTGATATGGCCGAGGCGGTGGAGGATGCATTCCGCTACGGGACGCTGGTTCTGGCCACCACCACCTACAACGGCGACGCATTCCCCTTTATGCGGGAGTTTTTGCAGCATCTCACCGAGCGGGGCTTCCGAGGCCGGCGCATCGGGCTGATGGAAAACGGCTCCTGGGTGCCTCAGGCGGCCCGGGTGATGCGGAAGCTTCTGGAGGGGAGCAAGGCACTGACCTTCCTCGAACCTACGGTGACGATCCGCTCGGCGCTGAACGAGGAGAGCCGGGCGCAGGTGGAAGCTTTGGCTGAGGCGCTTTGCGCAGGGTAAAACAAGATAAACAAAGCCGCAGGAGAAAATCCTGCGGCTGTTTTTATAGGAGTTCTGCCTCCGGGGCCGGCGCTTGAACGGGGACGTTCTCATCGGGGAACATGTAGGTGGCCAGGAAGCTGTCCAGTGCATCGGCATAGCCCTGGTTATCGACCAAAAAGCTGAGACCGTGGGTGGCCTCCGGGACAAAGAAACAGGCGGTGGGACCGGCGGTGGCCTGCATGTTCACCAGACTGTTGGTCCAGGGGACAAAGCTGTCCTTCTGGCCGTGGATGAAGAAAATGGGAAGAGTGTTTTGGGCCAGGGCTTCCGGGGCGCTGTACTGCCGGAGGCTGAAGCCGGCAAGACAGCGGCACCAAAGGTCAATGCCCCTCAGCGTGAAGCCCAGCGGGAGATGGGCATGGCGGAACACATAGCGGATCTCATCCCAGGCGTCGGCATAGCCGCAGTCGGCCAGAAGAGCGCGCACATTCTCCGGCAGATGGGAGGATGCCATGAGTACGGTGCTGGCGCCCATGGAGGCACCGGCGAGGAGGACCGGAAGATCGGGGTAATGCTCCTGGACCCAGCAGCACCAGTCGGCAACATCGTGATGCTCTTTCATGCCCATGGTTACATACTTGCCCTCACTTTCACCGGCGGCCCGCTGGTCGATCAGCAGCAGGGAGAAGCCCCGGCTGAAATAAAACTCACAGGCGGCGCCGAAGTCCCGGGCGGCAACGCTCTGATAGCCGTGGCAGGCAACGAGTATGCCGCGGGCCCCGGGGTTTTCGTAAAAGTTTCCCCGGAGTTTCAGCCCGTCGAAGGATACGAGTTCAACGGCTTTATGGGGTGTTTCCCTTGTCCAGCGGTATCCGGCTTCCATGCGGTCGCGGTAGGGGGCGAGGGTGCTGTCCGTGTTTTGGCCGATCTTGTGCAGAGGGTTGTTTTTCCGCCGGTCAAAACGGAGGCAGAGGATCCGGAAGATGGCAAAGCTCAGCATAAGATACAGGACGCTCAGCAAAAGGAACAACAGCAGGATGGTGATCATTCTTCTTCCTTTTCCGTTAGGATAAGTATTCTTCTTTTATCATATTCATCTTAGCGTGAATTTGTCAATTCAAGTTCAAGGAAAGCTCAACAATCGTTCATCTTGGCCTAAAAAACAAGGACTGCAGAAGCATGCAGTCCTTGTCCATTGAGGTGTGCAACTCAGATGCGGGAAGCCACGGCAAAGGCGGTACGGTTGGCGTTATGCACATTGCTGGGTTTGCGGCAGTCGCCAATGACATAGAACTCATCTGCCAAAGAGGAAAATTCCAGAGCATTGTCCGCGTTGGCTTTTACGCCGCCGGAAAGTACAATGTCATCGCACTGGATGGTGTGGGATTTTCCCTCTGCATCGGCATAGGTGACATAGCCTGATCCGACCTCGGTGGTCGTTGCTTTGCAGATGCTCTTGAAATTGGGGCATTCCTCCATGCGGTCATAAAGTAAAGAAACATAGTGGATCTGCTGGGCATCGTAGGCCAGACGTTCCTGGCGGCACAGGATGGTGACATCCTTGCCTTTCAGGGCCAGGTGCAGAGCGGTTTCCGAACCAGTCTCGGCGCCACCAACCACCACAATGTGTTGGCCGAGCTGGTCTTCCTTGCCGTAGACATCGATGGGGGCCCAAGTCTTGACCTCGTCCGCGCCTTTGATGCGGGGCTTGTTGGGGCTGGCGCCGTTGGCGGCGATGATGACGTCATAAGCGCCGGCTTTTATGATCTCCGGGGTCGCTTCCAAGCTCACGTTCAGCTTTACGCCCCGGCGGGTGGCGGCCCGGATGAGATAATCCTTATAATCCTTCAGAGGCCATTTAAAGCTGGCATAGTCTGCGTGGATGAGCTGCCCGCCGAGATAGTCGTTCTTTTCGTAAAGGGTCACGTCATGGCCCCGGTCGGCGCAGTAGATGGAGGCGCGAAGACCGGCGGGGCCGCCTCCGATGATGGCCACTTTCTTCTTCGTTTCCGCGGGCTCCACCAAACGGCTGAGTTTGTCGGCAATGCCAACCGTGGGGTTCACGGAACAGATCGCCTGCAGGGGGTCGTCGTTGGAATGGCACTTGTTGCAGCGGATGCAGGGGACAACATCATCGCCCAGGCCGAGCTTTGCTTTTTTATAGTATTCGCTGTCGCAGATGAAAGCGCGGCAGGCGGCAATCATATCGGTTTTGCCTTCGGCGATGTAGCGGTCCGCATTGTCCAGATCCTGATAGCCACCGATGGGGGCGGTGATAATCTTGATGCCGGCGTCCTTGATGGCCTGGGCATACTGCAGCGTGATGGGGGGCTCGTCCTTTTTTGAGTTCAGGCCGGTGGGGTGGGAGGACTTGCCGTCGTAGGCGCGAATCTGGAAAATGTCCACCAGTCCCTCCGCCATTTTGGCATAGCGGATAAAATCATCCACATTGTAGCCATCGGAAGCTTCCTCGCCAGTAATCTGGGCTTCGATGAGGAAGTCCTGGCCGCAGACTTCCTTCACCCGTTTGAATAGATCCAGTGTCAGCCGGGCCCGGTTCTCGAAGCTCCCGCCGTATTTGTCGGTGCGGTTGTTGATGGCGGGAGAGAGTGACTGGGCAAGAATCGAGCCGCGGTAGCTCATGTAGAAAGAGACCATATCATAGCCGAGATGCTTATACAGCACTGCTTTTTCCACAAAGGTCTCAATGAGGTCGTCCAGCTGCTGGGTGGTCATGCCGGGGCCGGGGCGATAGCGGTAAACGTCGCCGCCAATTTTGGGATCCATGGAATCGATGGGTACCAGGTTGTAGCCGTCGGGCTCGATGTCCATCATGGAGATGGAGGCCAGAGAATCGTAATAGTGGATGGCTTCTGCCATGTGAGACCAAGCGTTCATGTTGGCCATTTTCTCAATGTGAAAGCCATTCATGGAAAGATCGATGTCGCTATGGGAAAAGGTAATGCCGGTTTTGTTGCGGATGGTTTCAAACCAGACGCTGTTTTCCATGGACATCTTGGGCATGCGCGACCAGTGGCCGCCATGGCAAGAAACGATGGCAGCACCGTTTTTTGCGATGTTGGCCATGTGGGTGATGTATGGGTCGGTTGGGAAATCAAAGCCTTCGGCCAGGCCTGCGGGCACACCCTTGGGGGCCAGAAAGCGGCTTTTCAGTATGCGGTTCTGAACTTTAAGAGGGGAAAGTATATGAGAATATTTGGCCATGATGCAAGTCCTTTCTTTGATTGTTTTTAGGGGTTCTTGCGGAAGTGGTGGCGCTGAAACTTCTTATCTTCCTCTTTTCGCATTTTCTGCTCCAGATCCTTCATGCGCATGCTTTCCGGTTCAGGATTGCGTACGATGACTACCGGGTTTTTCCGTAGCAGGCGGAACTCAAACAGAGTGGCAGCTAAGGCGAGCAGGACGAACAAAAAATAGCGAAGATCTGGCCAGGATGCGAAGAGAGCGGGTGTGCGGATAAAGTGGTACAGGCCGCCAAGCGCCGAAATTGTCAGCATTGGAACGATGAAGCGCAGGGAGCGGTCCATACGGCGAAGAGATGAATAGCAGACGCGCACAGTCATCTCCTCCTTGGCCGGCATGAAGCATCCTGTGCCGATGAGAAGATAAATTCCCGGAACCATGGAGAGCATCAGCGGCAAGCCAACATAGAAGGTCTGGGCTGTACCGGAATTGTTGAGGGCGTTGAAGAAATAGCAGAGGAAATAGACAAGGGAAGCTGACAGACAGGCGAGCTTAATGGGACGGGGATCCTGTCCTCTGGCAAAGCCGTAGTATTCCCCGGTGTAGATGAGTGAGCTTCGGGATTTTCCCTGGTTATCAACGATTTTTCGCCCTTCATAACCATCGAAATACCAGTCGCCTTTCATGTGCTGAGAACCTCCCTGTTTGGCCTGGTGCCATGATTGCCGGAATTGGTTTATGTGTTTTTCTTCGGACGGAATAGGAAAATGACAAGGATAAACGCGACGGCGATGAAGGCACAGGCGCCAACAAAGGCCATGGAGAAGCCGCCGATATCGATTAGTGCGCCCCAGAAGATGCCGCCGATGGCGTTAGCGATGTCCGAGGAAAGCATATAGGTTCCGGAAGCGGCACCCCGGCGTGCGGGTTCTGCGTGGCGGATGCCTTCGGACTGCATAACCACCATGTTGATGCCGTTGGACAGACCAAAGGTAAGGCCTGTCAGGCAGAAAACAGCCGCATTGTTTGTCAGACCAATTATAGCATAGCTGATGAGCGAAAGCACCAGACAGGGGAGGGAAACTTTGCGCACGCCGTAACGGTCCACCAACTGGCCGGCGAAAAGGGAACTGATGAACATGGCGGCGGCGGAGAGGGTGAAGTACCAACTGACGCTGTCGCCAAAGTTTTTGGAAACCGCCAGACTAAGCAGGAAGGTGTTCAGGCAGGAGAAGGAGAATTGGGTGAAAAACTGCACGGAGGCGGCGGGAAGAGCGGTTTTTTCGATGATCTTTTGGATGCCTTTGTACTCAATGTCGGTGCTGCTGTTTTTCATGGCCAGGGCTTTTTCTTTTTCCTTCTTAATTTTTTCAATGTAGAAGGGGTTCTTTTCGTACCGACAGAAGAAGGCCATAACGGCGGCCAAGAAAAGCATGCAGGCGGCAAAGTAAAGTACCCGGCGGTAGTTGTTGTCGCTGCCGGCAAGGACCAGAATCAGGGAGGAGCCCAGCGCGGTGGCAACAGCGGAGCCCAGGCCCAGCTTGCCCATGCCTTCGGCAATGCGGCTCTGGGGAACTACGTCTGCCGTGGCAGCGTTGGAGGCAGTGGTGCCGCCGGCGAAGCCGAGACCTTGGATCAGACGGAATACCAGCAGCAGGCCAAAGACGGAAAACAGGCCGAAGCACAGGGTGCCAATGGCGAAGATTAGCATGCTCACGGTCATAACGGCGCGGCGGGAGAAACGGTCAGTGAAGTAGCCGCCCACCATGCGGGCGATGATGGCGGTCACGCCGAAGGCAGCGTTGAGGTAACCGGCGTACACAGCCTTGCCGAAAAGGCCGTCAACATACAGGGCCATGACATTGTTCAGAATGGAAAAACCCATGGACTGGAACAGATACATGATGGCGAGCATAATGAAAAAACCAGTCCAGAGCTTTTCTTTTTTCTGTGTGCCCTTGTTCAGCGGGTTTGCGTTGGAATTCATAGGGTTTCACACCTTTCCGTTATAGATTCATAAAAGGTTCTTCTTTAAGTTGACTAATATGATATACTGATTTTGAACATATTCAAATGACCAAGCATCACCATTCTATTGACGATTTTTATCACCAGGAGATGAGTCGAGTGAAGAAAAAGTATTTAATGGACAAAGTCGAGATCGATATTGCGCCATACACCGAGCTGATACGAAAACTCAACAAGATCAACAAAGCCATGCGATATGCCAAGGATGAGATCAGCGAGGAGCCGTTGATGCAGCTTTGCGAAGATCCCGATTATCGGGCCTTGGCCATTGAACGGATTGGTTACCGCCAAATCGATGATTTGGAGCGCATTGGCGAGGGGAACAACCGGGCGGAGGAGCTGCATAAGTGGTCCAAGGACATGGATCGTCGGCTGAACCGGGATGTGGTGCTGGATACCTGTATGGGCAGCACGCGCAGCGTTATGGCCATGCACTTTGTCTATGCTTTTTCTGGCGATCTGCGTATTACAACGGATCATGACTCTTTTATTCTGAAAGAAGGTCAGACCGGGGTTTTCGACATAGGTGTTCCCCATGGAGTTTTGTCGGCGGATGATGCGGAAGAAGAGGCTATTCCCATCAGTTGTCTGCTGTTCAAGTCGTATCTGACGGAAATGATTGGCTCCAAGTCCCATGCTCACCCGCTGTTCAACGAATTCCTTTCCCGGGCCTTTTATCCCGGTGATAATTACCGGGGCTATCTCCTGTTTGATACCAGTGGGGACAATATGCTGCGCTACCTGTTCATCCGGGCGCTGCATGAATACACCTACCACCGACCCTTTTCCCTGGATTCTGTGGATACCTGTATCATGGATATCATTATTTCCCTGATGCGTGAATACAGTTTGGTTTTTAATGAAAGCAGCACCTATCGGCCGCTGACGGAAAAGATCAAGCAGGTTCTGGACTACATCGACGCCAATCTATGCGATGTGACCCTGGCGTCCGCTGCCCAGGCTTTTCACTTCAGCCCCAACCATCTCAGTCGCTGGGTTAAGGAGCAGACCGGGGATACCTTCCTGGAACTGGTGCACAAAGCGCGGCTGCGGGAGGCCACCTATTACCTGCGCATGCAGGATCTGACGGTCACTCAGGTGGCCAACATGGTGGGATACAACAACATTTCTTATTTCTATAAAATCTTCCAGCAGAAGTTTAATGTAAGCCCCAACGAATACCGGAAGTCTTTCGGGCTTTTCTCGGAAAAATACCGGACAAAGCTGTTGGAAGAAGAATGACGGTCTCGGAAAAAAGAAAACGGACGCACGGCAGAAAACTGCTGTGCGTCCGTTTTTGTTGCGGCTGGGTGAATCAGGTCTGTTGGGCGTGTTTAATGGCTTCTTCCGCGGCGATGTAGCCTTCGTTGTAGGCTTTGGTCAGGGCAGAGAAAATGCGCTCGATGTAGTAGATGCTGACATTTCCGGCCACCATGATGCCTCGGGTTGTGTCGCCGGCGGCATAAAGACCCGGAATGGGTGAGCCGTCTTTCAGCACGGAGGTGTTTTTATCAATGACAAGGCCGCCGATGGCGTTTTCGTGGAAGAGCTTGAGTTTGATGGCGTAGAAAGGGCCGGTGGTGATGGGCGCGCGGGGGCGGGCGTGGCTGGACTTGCTTTCGGCGATGTTTGTGACAAAGCGGTTATAGCTTTCGATGTTGGCGGCAAATGCGGCGGGCTCGAAGCCCAGCTTCTCGGCCAGAGCATGGATGGAATCGGCAGAGACAAGGCTGTCATCCGCTTCCTCTTCGGCGAAGAACTCCCGCCAGCGGAGCATGTATTTTCCCAGAGCCATACCGTAGGACTGAGCGGGTTTGCAGACTTCCTCCTGGACGACCTGCTCCACGATGGCGGTGTCTACCACGTGCCAGCAGTAACGCTTGGGGTCAAACAGCAGCGGGCTTGCCACGGTGTCAAAATCAGTCTCGATGCCCAGGAAGTTGCCGCCGCTGCCAAATCGGGCGCCGCTGCCGCAGATGGCGGTGTGGAGGCTGGGACAGGGGTAGGGATGGCGCATGGGGCCGAACATGGCCACGCGCTGGTTGACGTAGTCAATGTCGGCGCCCAGGGCTTCGCCCATGGTGATGCCGTCGCCGGTACAGGCGGGGTAGGCGAAAATGTGGATAGGCTCCTTGCCTTCGTTGTCATAGAATACGGGCTGCATTTTGTCCATAATCCGGCGGTTGTGGGAGAAAGTGCCGGTGGTAAGGATTAAGGATTTGCATGAGATTACCAGCTCGCCTCCGGCATCGGTGGCTACGATGCCGGTGACGGCGCCGCTGGGGTCGGTGATGAGCTGTTTGCCTTCAGTGTTATAGAACACCTCGCCGCCCTTGGCCAGAAAGTCGGCTAGAAGGTGCTCCACCAGGTAAGAGCCGATCTCGCCGGGGCCAATCATGCGGTCAATGCGCTTGTGGGCATTGGGCCAGGTGTAGGTGGCTTCGGGCACATAGCCCCGAGGGGAGTCTTTCAGTTCATAGTCCTTGGCGAATTCATGCTCGTCAATGAGCCAATCTAGAAAGTCGGCATTTGCCTCAAACATGCGGGCCAGCAGCTCGGGATCCACACGGTTTTCTGTGCGTTCCATAAACTGCTGGAAAAGTTCCTTTCGCGGATCAGGCAGGCCCAGCTCCTTGTGCCACTTTGAGTAATTCGTAATAAAGCCTCCGGCATACCAGGCGGAGCCGCCGGCTTCATGTCCTTTTTCCAGAAGGATGACCTGCAGGCCGGCATCAGCTGCCTTGGCCGCGGCCACCATGCCGGCACCACCGGCACCAACGACGCAGACGTCGCAGCTTTTATGGATAATCTCATGGCTTTTAACAACAATGGGTTTTCCGGGGTCGGAAATGGCGCCATTATGGCAGACCCGGGCGCAGGCTCCGCAGTTGACGCACTTCTCGGGGCGGATGTAATACTTCGCCTTCCGGATGGTTATGGCGCCTACCGGACATTCCATGCGGCAGCGGTGACAGCCGCAGCATTTGTTTTGGTCAATGACATGAGGCATGGATCTTCCCTCCGCTTTTTTCGATTTGTCGATATCATAACAAACAAAATCTGGGGCTGCAAGAGGATGGAAGATGTGAATAAATCATGGGGCAATGAATATTCTGCGCATCGAGGAACTGCATGGTCGTGATGCCTTTTTGTAATAGTGCGCGGCAAAAAAGCAATTTTACAAGAAAATCAGCCGATGGTATTTTGAAAATATGCAAGAATGGAACTTGGGCGTTGAATGCCGGGCCTTGGTCGGCAGAAAGGACTGGTATGGTGGCAGGGAGAAAGAAAGCAGAGCAGACGGCAAGAATCTGGACAAGAACTTTTTTGTACACGATGTTTATTACTGCTATGGGTGGATTTCTTTTGTCCGGGCTCAACTCGGTGGTGCCGCTGCACATGGAAGCGACCTTTGGTCCGGGAAGTGCCGGGTTCAGCGGTACGCTCAACACCTGCTTCACGGCCTGTGCGGTGGTGGCGCGCCTGGGCGGCGGGCACCTGTGTGATCTTTGGGGACGGAAAAAGGTGATGATCTGCGGCGCATTCATTTGTGCCTTCGCCACGGCGGCCTATATCTATGCATCCACAAGAGTCGCCCTGCTTTGTGTCTTCCGGGGCCTGCAGGGACTGGGCTATGCGGCGGTATGCATCGGGGCTCAGACCATGATGCTGGGGGGCTTGCCCCGGGAGCGGCTGAGCGAAGGTATCGGCTATTTCTCCGTGGGACAAACGATTATTGGAAGTGTTGCGCCCATGATAGGACTGGGTATTCTGGGCGACGGTCGCTTTTCTTTAACCTATCTTGTTTTTGCATGTGCCATTCTCAGTGTCATTCCTGCGGCCATGTTGTGTTCCTCGGGGGCGGAGAATGGGGAAGAAACACGACATGAGGAAGAGCGGGTCCCGGCGGAAGTCGAACAGGAGGTGTTGCCAAGTGGCTTTCTGTGGCGGATATTTGAGAAAAGCGCTGTTCCGGCCACGGTGATCCAGACCTGTATCACTTTCGGCACGGCGGCGATCTCTATTCTGCTTACGCTCTTTGCCACGCACAAGGGCTTTGAGCATGTGGCTTTGTTTTTCACCATTCAGTCCTTCGCAGCACTGTTTGCCCGCATCATCAGCGGCCGTTACGGGGATAAATACGGCTTACTTCCGTGTTTTGCCATTGGCCTTGCTCTGATGAGTATGTCTTTTTTCATCATTGCGCTTACGGAAAACGATTTTGTTTACTGCGTGACTGGCGCCATTTACGGCATTGGCGGCGGCATTGTTTCTCCCGTTATGCAGAAACAGGCGGTTTACCGTGCACCGAAAAAGCGACTGGGTGCAGCCAATGGCACGTTCATGATCTCTGCGGATCTGGGAACCGGGCTTTCCGGCATTGTCTGGGGCACCTGCATGGATATCCTTGGAGACAGTGAGACCTTTCTTATGATTGGTGCGTGGATGGCCTTGGTGCTGGTTTGCGGCTCAATCTATCTGATTGTCAATAAGAAAAGAGAACGGCCAAGCGTCGCACAATAAAAACAAGGAGGAAAGGCCGGACAAAGGGAGAACGCGGGACATGAATGTTTTCGGGGAAAGCCAGGTCCGGATGGCCGGCTGACAAGCGGACGGCGGAAAGGACTTACCTCAGGAGGAGCTTATCCGCGGTATGCGGTGAATATGCTGCAATATGCGATTGCGGAGAGCGGGGGCCAGCTTTTTTCATTAAAATGCTTTCGCGAAATGCCCGGCGGGTCGCTGGAGCAGCTTTGCCTGGCGGTGACATGGAGCCCGGAACTGCGCTGGGGCCGGCAGTGCTGGTGTATCTGGTGGAACCGTCCGAAACCGCATGTCTCTGTTGGAAGATGGTCAAGGGCATCGATTCGGACCCCAAAGATTATGACTGCAATGATTACTGGGACTATGAGCATCATCGCTATGATGTGTGTATGGACAAGGCACTGCAGTGGCGTATCTCCGGCTTCTGTCGGCCGGCTTTCAAGGCGCGGCTGATGCAGTGCGCGACCATGGTGGGCGCCGGCCGATCCAATGCGGATCACATGGCTGAGGTGCCTGCGCCTTTATGCGCCCCTTTGCCCGGGGGCGGACGAAAAGCTGCTGGAACGGACGGAGGGCTGACTCATTGCGTTGTTTGGCGAAAGGGAAAAGAGTATGGAAAAACTGACAAGTGTACTGGTCAACGGCATTGAGTCCGCGGCGCCGGAGGGCGAAAAGCTTCCCGGGGCCCGGGTGATACAAACCGAGCGTCTGCCCATACGCTACAGCTGCGAGCTGAAGCCGGACAAGACGGTGGATTTCCGTGCGGCGGTGTATGCAGATGAAAACGGCGTGGATGCCGGATGCTCGGTGCTGGATTGTGTGGATGGGGGATTGCTGGACGACAGGATGCTGCAGGGGGCAAAGATTTTCGGAACGTCTCCCGGGTTCAGCGCGCTGATCGCAAACGGCGGGGAATATCTGGTGGATGGCTGCCGCATAGCCCTGCTTTCCCAAAGCAACGGAAAAGGCGTTTGTGATTTTGTAGGACTGGGCGCGGCAGTGGCCGCATTCCGCGAGGCGGAAGTATATGTGAATAACAGCGAGCTCCTTACCGGGGGCGTGGCGAAATGTGCCTTTTTTGCGGATGAGGGTGCCTCTGTTGTTGCTACTAACTGCCGTGTGCGCGTGCGGGGCGGCGAACTGTATGAGGGCTATGTGAGCAACGCGGATTTCAATTACATGGTGGCTCCGCCCTGGGTTCTTGGTATCAAGGGCAGCGCCCGGGCTGCCAATCTTATGGGTCGAAAAAGCTCCATGGCCTTTATCGATTGCGATATTTCCGCTTCGGACTGGGGCGTTTTGTCCACTGACAACGGCGACGGTATGGCACTCACGGTGGCCGACTGCACCCTGACCCTCACAAAGCCGGACCCGGCCAATCCCTACCGGGGTGTCTTCGGGAGCGGCTACGGAAGCTATATCCTTTGCGCCGATGAGCAGTTTTATGGCGTCGCTATCCGGGCCGGCACCTACATCGGTATTGCCCGGGACGGTAATGCGACCTATCAGAGCTCAAACAAAATCATTCGCCACGTGTCACCGGCCAGCGGCAAGCTGCTGTATGAAGGGCGGGGGAAGGGTCAGCGGAGCTGTCTTTATTCCGATGCCTTTGGCATTATGACACAGGGCTTTGCCTCTCTGCGCTTTTTGGAGCAGACGCTCATGCGGACAAGGGAGGCCTGTTTTCTGCTGCGTTCCGGCGGTGTTGACATCCAGGTGCGGGACGGCTCGGAGCTGCATTCCGATTCGGGGATCCTGCTGCAGCTGATCGATGACGATGACCGGCTGGTGGGCGTGGACTGGGGCGCAGACATAGAAATGAAGTTTTTGACAGATTTTTATGAAAAAGAGGGTTGGCCCAGCGAAAACGGGCAGATAAGTTCCCTGCTTCCGCCGCCGCCCAAGCCGCCGCTGATGCCAATGGAAGACCCGGACAATCCCCACCCGGAACCGCAGTTTGATGTGCACTTCACAGCTTCGGACACAGTCCTCAACGGCGATCTGCTCAACGGCTCCGGCTATTACGGCCAACCGGCCAAGCAGCTTTATGTGTGTCTGGAACATGGTGCTGTGCTCAATGGCAGGGTTTCGGCAACGGAGACGATCCATGTGGATGAAAACGGACGGCAGAACACACATTTTACTGCGGAGGAATACTACTACCTGGGCCGGGTGAAAAACCGGAACTTCTATAACGGCGACAATCACACGGAAGTGACCCTGCAAAGCGGCTCGGTTTGGAATGTGAGCGGGGAAAGCCTTCTGAGCGCGCTGACGATCGAAGAGGACGCGGTGTTCAACGGTCGACTGTGGAATCAGGGGAAAGAGATACAGCCGGAAGCAGGAAAAAAATACTGCGGAGACCTTTCTATAAATAAAATATAAATTTCAAAAAGAATAATGGTTGTTGACTTAAATCGGGCCACACAAGACGAAAAATGGTGCAATTGGTCAATTGAATCATAAGTTGTGGTCATTGATTTCTAATTAACTATCGCCTAGTATCTGAGTATAGAATCCGATTGTAAACGTCATCAACGGCGTCATTAAGAATGATGCAGATGAAAATAACCGACTTCCCCGCAGGGCGGGGGAAATAAAAAACAGGAGGAAAAAGGAATGAAACGAATCTTGGCGCTTCTTTTGGCACTGGTTATGGTGTTTGCCTTTGCTGCCTGTGGTGGCACCGCTGAACCCGCACCTGCTGAAGAAGAGGTCGCGCCGGAAGCTCCGGCTGTGACCGAAGAGGAAGAAGTCCCTGCTGAGGAAGCTGGCGGCCCTGAGCTGCTGGCGGCCGAGGATGCCGGTCTGACTGACCTGATCGGCGGCTACCGCATGGTGGCTGACGTTGAAGGCCAGTCCGATGACGCCGTTCTGAAGATCGCCTTTGGTGGCGAGCCCGGCAACCTGGACGTGTGGGAAGCCCGCGGCGCGGGTTATATGCCCATCATGCCCAATATTTATGAGACCCTCTTTAAGTGGGATACCGAGAAGAGCGAATATATCGGTGTTCTGGCGGAAGGCTATGAGTGGCGTGATGACACCACCCTGGTTATTACCTTGAAGCAGGGCGTCACCTTCCACAGCGGCAACGAGATGAAGGCGGAAGACGTTCTTTATACCATGCAACGCGTTGGGGACTTTGTTGGTGGTGCCTCCCGTGTGGCTGCTATCAACTTCGAAGAGTCCTACTGCGAAGATGATTACACCGTTGTGTTTGTCTGCGACTATCACGCGCCCTCTCTGCTCACTCAGATGAGCAGCCAGATGACCGTTATCCAGGAGAAGGCCTGGATTGAAGAGTACGGCACTGAGGACACCATGAACGGCACCGGCGCCTATATGTTTACCGAATGGGTGAAGGGCGTTAAGCTGGTCTGCGAGCGCTATGACAACTACTGGAACAAGGATAATGTTCAGTCTTACTACAAGTACGTGGAAAGTTACTTCTACAACGATATGACTACCGCGTTCCTTGATTTCGAGGTTGGCAACATTGACATCGTGAAGGTTGAGTCTGCTACCGACCTTGATAACCTCATCGCCGGTGCCTATGAAGATGACGCCTACTACATGAAAGTATACCAGAACGGCATCTCGCTCCTCTGCTTCTACTCTCCCGCGGATGAGCGCTTCGAGGATGTCCGTGTCCGTCAGGCCTTCTGCGAGGCCATTGACATCGAGACCATCATCACCGCCCTGTGCGGTCAGGTCTACGACATCGCCTCCAGCACTCTGCCCGACGCTTCCTGGGCTTACAAGGATCAGTCCGGCGTTGTGACCTACAACCCCGACCATGCCAAGGAACTGGTTGCTGAGCTCGCGGCCGAAGGCATGGACATGACCTTCACTGTTCCCATTGAGCAGAAGGGCAACAACATCACCATCGCGGAAGCTATGCAGGAAATGCTGTCTCAGGTCGGCATCACCCTGGTCATCGAGCCCACCCAGC
Source organism: uncultured Oscillospiraceae bacterium (assembly GCA_964605075.1). Taxonomy (GTDB): domain Bacteria; phylum Bacillota; class Clostridia; order Oscillospirales; family Oscillospiraceae; genus CAJOIG01. Next base: position 4,030 of record CAZSAX010000027.1, on the reverse strand, counting down.
AGACCGACTTCATGCCCAAGATGAACGCTGGTTTGGTTTCCATGGGCTTCGGCGGATCCAGCGGCGGCTGGGACCCCATTGAGGCTTGGTTCCCCGTGCAGCCCGGCTCCGGCTCCATCGCCGAGTGCCTTGACGAAGAGGCTGGCGCTCTGATGAATCAGGCCGCTGACACCGACAGCACCGAAGAGCGTATTGAGCTCTATCATCAGGTTCAGGATATCCTGGCTGAACAGTATCGTTACCTGCCGCTGTACTCTGAGCCCATCTGGTACGCCGTTTCCAACGACGTTGCCAACATCAGTTTCGGCCTTGACCACTACATCGTCCTTGCGGATGTTGTTGCTGTCGAGTAATCTGTGCTTCTAAGTAAAATTTAGCGCCCTAACAGCGGCGCTGCGGAGGCTGCCGGCACGGTTTCCGTGCCGGCAGTTTTCCATTAAAAACATCGAGCTATCTCATGTGATGGAGGGGGTAGGGAAGAGATGACCAAATATGTCATTCGAAGAATTCTTCTGATGATTCCGATTCTGCTTGGCGTTATCCTTGTTGTATTCACAATCAACTATTTCAATGCCAGCAGTCCGGCATATACCATTCTGGGTGGTTCGGCCACGCCAGAGAATGTGGCGGCCTGGGAACATGAAAACGGACTGGACCAGCCATATCTTGTGCAGCTGTTCTCGTATTTCAAGAATATTTTCCTCAAGGGGGACTTTGGTACTTCCTATATCTATAAGGTTCCTGTTATGGACCTGATCGGCGAGCGCTTCGGCAAGACCGCTTTTATCGGCCTGATGGGTGTTGTGCTCAGCGTTATCATCGGCATCCCTCTGGGCATGCTGGCTGCTGTGAAGCAGTATTCTGTGTTTGACTATGGTTCCACGATTTTGGCGGTTCTTTGCTCTGCACTGCCGAACTTCTGGGTTTCTCTGATGATGATCCTTCTCTTTTCCGTCAAGCTGCGCTGGCTGCCGGTTACAGGTGTTCAAAGCTGGAAGGGTTACATTCTGCCTATTATCTCGGTGGCCATCGGCCCCATTGCGTATATTGTGCGTATGACCCGTTCTTCCATGCTGGAGGTCATCCGCTCCGACTATGTGCGTACCGCCCGGGCCAAGGGGCTGGAAGAGAAGAAGGTTATTACGCATCATGTTTTGAAAAACGGTCTGATCCCCGTGGTCACAATCATCGGCCAGATGGCGGGCACATCCATGACTGGCACGGTCATTGTGGAGAACATTTTCAACATCTCCGGCCTGGGCCTGCTTATGTACACGGCCATCACGTCCAATGACTATATCACCACTCAGACCACTGTTATCGTCTGCGCCTTTATCGTCACGGTGGTGAACCTGTTGGCGGACATCTCCTATGCATTTATCGATCCGCGCATCAAGGCACAGTATGAGAATTCCGGCCGCAAAAAGAAGATCAAGAAAGCCGACCTTGAAGTGACAGGAGGTGCAGTTACTTGAAAACGAAAGTTGTTCGTACAGAAGGAAAAGCGCCGGAGCTGAAAAAACGTTCTCAGTTCGGCGAGGTGTGGCACCGGCTGAAAAAGAGCACGCCGGCCATGTTTGCGCTGTCCTTTCTCGTTCTGATGATCTGCTGCACGCTGGCGGCTCCCTGGATCGCGCCCTATGACTATGCCGAGCAGAACCTGCTCAATCGTCTGGCACCGCTGAGCGCCGAGCATCCTCTGGGCACCGACCAGTTTGGCCGTGATCTGCTCAGCCGCTTGCTGTTCGGCGGACGTATCTCGCTGCTGGTTTCACTGATGAGTACGGTTATCAGTACCATTTTGTCTCTGGTTATTGGCTCCTCCGTCGGGTACTTCGGCGGTTTGTATGACACGATCATGATGCGCTTTATGGACATTCTGATCGCCATCCCCGGTATGATGCTTACCATCGTAATGTCGGTAGCATTGGAGCGCACCTTGTTCAACACGGCGCTGGCCCTGGCGGTGGGCGGCATTGCCCCGGCGGTGCGTCAGATCAGAGCATCCACACTCCTTGTGCGAGGGGAGGAATACGTGGAGGCGGCCAAGTCCTTTGGCGCCAGCCACGCATCCATCATTATGCGCCATGTGATTCCTAACACCCTGGCTCCGGTCATCGTGCAGGTTTCCATGGGCCTGGGCTCCAACATTCTGGGCATCGCCGGTCTGGCGTTTCTGGGCCTTGGCGTTCTGCCTCCCACGCCGGAATGGGGCAATATTCTGTCCTCCGGCCAGGAGTTTATGCGCACCTATTGGCCGCTCATTACCTTCCCGGGCATCATCATCGGCCTGAATATGCTTGCGTTTAACCTCCTTGGCGATGGTCTCCGTGACGCTATGGACCCGAAGCTGAAGAACTGAAGGTAGGTATAGCTTATGGAAAATCTGATTGAAATAAAAGGATTGAACATCCAGTACGTCACGGAAGACGGGATCGTCCATGCGGTCAACGGTGTTGACTTTTCCATCGGAAAAGCCAAGACGTTGGGCCTGGTGGGGGAGACCGGTGCCGGCAAAACCACCACGGCGCTGGGCATTCTGAACCTGGTTCCCGATCCTCCCGGAAAGATCGTGGACGGCGAGATCATCTATCGGGGCGAAAACCTTCTTGAAATGTCTCCGGCGATGATCCGTTCCATCCGCGGCAGCGAGATCTCCATGATCTTCCAGGATCCCATGACGGCTCTGAACCCGGTGCATACGGTAGGAGATCAGATCGCCGAAGTGGTGCAGCTCCATAACGACTGCTCCAAGGCGGAGGCCTGGCAGCGGGCCATACAAATGCTGGCGAAGGTCGGCATTACAGAGGACCGTGCTCACGACTATCCCCACCAGTTCTCCGGCGGCATGAAGCAGCGCGTTGTTATTGCCATAGCCCTGGCCTGCGAACCGGCCCTGCTTATTGCGGACGAGCCCACCACCGCGCTGGATGTGACCATCCAGGCTCAGGTGCTGGAGATGATCAACAACCTCAAGCATGAGAACAACACTTCCATGCTGATGATCACCCACGACCTTGGCATCGTGGCGGAAACCTGCGATATGGTGGCCATTATGTATGCCGGTGAAATCATTGAGTATGGCGATCTGGAAGACATCTATGACCATACCGGACACCCCTATACCATTGGTCTGTTTGGCTCCATTCCCCGGTTGGATATGGATGTGGAGCGTTTGCGCCCGGTGCCCGGCCTGATGCCGGACCCTGCCAATCTGCCCAGCGGTTGCAAGTTCCATCCCCGATGCCCCAATGCAATGGAACGCTGCAGCCACGAGATTCCACCCAACACCGAAGTGACCCCCGGTCATTTTGTGCGCTGCTTCTACCCGCAGGATAAAGGGTACGAGGAGGTATGAGCATGGAACATCTTCTTGAAGTTCGTGATTTAAAGAAATACTTTGAGACCCCCAAGGGCGCTCTTCATGCTGTGGACGGGATCTCCTTTAAACTGGGGGAGAAGAAGACGCTGGGCGTAGTGGGCGAATCCGGCTGCGGCAAGTCCACCCTGGGGCGCACGATTCTTGGCCTTCTGCCGGCTACGGATGGCGATATTATTTATCGAGGCGAGAACATCACCGACGCCAAGGGCAAGCGGAAAAAGGAGCTGCGCAAGAATATGCAGATCATTTTCCAGGACCCAAGTTCTTCTCTGGATCCTCGAATGAGCGTGCGTGATCTGATTGCAGAGCCTCTGATGGTCAACAAAGTTTACAAGCATAAAGCGGACCGCTACCGCCGCGTCCGGGAACTGATGGACACGGTGGGTTTGGCGGAGCGATTTGAACAGTCCTACTCCCACGAGCTGGACGGCGGCCGCCGTCAGCGTATCGGTGTGGCACGTGCTCTGGCCATGGAGCCGGAGTTCATCGTCTGCGACGAGCCGGTATCCGCGCTGGATGTTTCCATCCAGGCGCAGATCCTCAATCTTCTGCAGGATCTGCAGGAACAGAACAATCTTTCTTACATGTTCATTACCCATGACCTGTCCGTGGTCAAGCATATCACCGACGAGATCATGGTCATGTATC
>CAZSAX010000026.1:0-21312 GCA_964605075.1 uncultured Oscillospiraceae bacterium | reverse complement strand
GCTGCCATCGCCGACAACGTGGGCGACAACGTGGGCGACGTGGCCGGCATGGGCGCCGACCTGTACGAGTCCTATGTTGGCTCCATCCTCTCCACCTGCGCTCTGGGCGTGGTTGCTTTCAACCAGATCCCCGCCATCGACCGTTCCAGCGCCGTGGCTCTGCCTCTGATCATGGCCGCCATCGGTGTTATCTGCTCCATCATCGGCACCTTCTTCGTCAAGACCAAGGAGAAGGCCTCCCAGCGCGAGCTGCTGGCCGCTCTGTCCCGGGGCACCAACTTCGCCGCTCTGGCCACCGCCGTCCTCAGCTTCTTCGCTGTCTGGCTGCTGTTCGGTCTTGACTACTACGGCATCTACCTGGCCGTTCTGGCGGGTCTGCTGGCCGGTGTTCTCATCGGCAAGGTCACCGAGTACTACACCTCCGACACCTACAAGCCCACCCAGCGTCTGGCCGCCTCTTCCGAGACCGGTGCTGCCACCCTGATCATCAGCGGTCTGGGCGTGGGCATGATGAGCACCCTGCTTCCCATCCTGATCGTCGGCGCTGCCGTCATCGTCGCTTACTACTGCTCCACCAACCTCACCGGCAACGTGGGCAACACCTCCCTGGGTCTGTACGGCATCTCCATCGCCGCAGTCGGCATGCTGGCCACCCTGGGCATCACCCTCTCCACCGACGCTTACGGCCCCGTGGCCGACAACGCCGGCGGCATCGCTGAGATGGCCGGCCTGCCCGAAGAAGTCCGCGAGCGCACCGACGCTCTGGACTCCCTGGGCAACACCACCGCTGCTACCGGCAAGGGCTTCGCCATCGGCTCCGCCGCTCTGACCGCCCTGGCCCTGATCGCCAACTTCGTGGAGAAGCTGGAAGCCGCCGGCGGCACCTACTCCCTGAGCCTGATGGATCCCTCCGTTCTGGTGGGCATCTTCATCGGCGCCATGCTGCCCTTCCTGTTCTCCGCTCTGACCATGAACTCCGTGGGCCGCGCGGCCCAGAGCGTGGTGGTGGAAGTCCGCCGCCAGTTCAAGGAGATCCCCGGTCTGCTGGAAGGCGACGAAAACGCCGAAGCGGACTACGCCAAGTGCGTGGACCTGTGCTCCAAGAGCTCTCTGAAGGAAATGATCCTCCCCTCCGTCGTGGGCATCGCCTCCCCCATCATCGTGGGTCTGATTCTGGGCGGCAGCGGCGTGATCGGCCTGCTGTGCGGCGCCACCGCCTCCGGCTTCATCATGGCCATCTTCATGTCCAACTCCGGCGGCGCCTGGGATAACGCCAAGAAGTACATCGAAGCCGGCCACCACGGCGGCAAGGGCTCCGAGCAGCACAAGGCCGGCGTCGTGGGCGACACCGTGGGCGACCCCTTCAAGGATACCTCCGGCCCCGCCATCAACATCCTCATCAAACTCATGAGCATGGTGGGCATCGTGTTTGCCGGCCTCATCGCCAAGGGCGGTATCTTCTAAAAAGAACCTTCCTGAATTCTTTGTCGCAGCCGGGACACCGGCTGCGACTTTTTAAAGCGCAAGGAGTCTGACTATGTCGAACCGCCATTCCCTCATCAACAACCTTACCGAAGGTCCCCTGACCCGGCAGCTTCTGTCCTTTTCTCTGCCGCTGATCCTGGGAAACCTTCTGCACACACTGTATAATCTGGTGGACATGGCCGTTGTGGGCCAGTTTGCGGGAAGTGCCGGTCTTTCGGCGGTTTCCATTGCCGGCCAGATCACCTTCCTGCTCTACGCCCTGGGCATCGGTCTGGGCAGCGGCGGGCAGATCCTCATCGCCCAGCAGGTGGGCGCCGGCGATACCGACGGCGTGCGCAAGACCATCGGCACCTCCTTCACCTTTACCATCCTGCTTTCCGTTGTGGTGACCGCCCTGGGCATCGCTTTCAACCAGACGCTGCTGCGGCTGCTGAACACCCCGGCGGAAGCCTGGCAGGATGCGGTGGAATACATGTTCTGGTGCTGCCTGGGCATCCCCTTCACCTACATGAACGGCGGCATGAGCGCCCTGCTTCGCGGCATGGGCGACGCCAAACGACCCACCTACTTCGTGGCCGCCGCCGCCGCCACCAATATGGTGCTGGACCTGCTGCTGGTGGCGGTGTTTGATATGCGGGCCAAAGGCGCCGCTATCGCCACCTCCGTGGCCCAGGCCGTGGGCTGTGCCGCCTGTCTGATCTATCTTTACCGCAACCGGGAACATCTGGGCTTTGACTTCAAGGCCGAAAGCTTCCGCATGGATAAGAAGACCCTGGGCACCATCGTGAAGCTGGCTGCGCCGCTGGCGTTCCAGAACATCGCCATCAATGTGTCCATGCTCTTTGTCAATGCCTGGATCAATGTCTACGGCGTCATCGCCTCTGCGGTCAGCGGGGTGGGCTCCAAGCTATACTCCCTCATGAGCATCGTCACCCAGGCCATGCAGGCCGCCGTGGCCACCTTCACCGGCCAGAACATCGCCGCCGGCCGCCAGGACCGGGTGCGCCGCACCATGGGCCTCGCCACGCTGTGTTCTCTGGTCTTCTGGGCCGTTATGGCCTGCCTCTGCCTCTTCACCCCCCGGAGCATCTTCCTTCTCTTCACCACAGAGGAGGCGGTTCTGGCCATGGCGCCCGAGTATCTGGCCATCGCCGTTTGGATGTTCCTGTCCTTCGCGCTGATGAGCCCGGCGCTGGGCTTTGTCAGCGGCATCGGCTTTGTGAGCCTGAACATGGCCGTGGCCATCGCCGACGGCGTGGTGGCCCGCATCGGGCTGAGCCTTCTGTTTGCCAATGTCATGGGGATGGGGCTGCACGGCTACTGGTGGGGCAGCGCGCTGGCGGGCTTTGTGTCCGTCATGGGTTGCTGGGCCTATTACTTCTTTGGCCGTTGGCAAACCCGAAAACTGCTTACCCACTGAATAAAAGGCGGACCGGACGGTCCGCCTTTTGCTTTTGGGTTGCCTTTTTGTCCGATTGCTGATATCATTTTCTCAGAAACGGAGGACTTTGCATGACTTACCTTGAAATATACGAAAAACAGCGGGCCTATTTTGACTCCGGCGCCACCCGGAGCTACGAAGCCCGCCTGGATGCGCTCAAAAAGCTGCGCAAGGCGGTGCAGGATAACAGCGCCGCCCTGGAAGAGGCTCTGAAGAAGGATCTGAACAAGCATCCCTGCGAAAGCTTCATGTGCGAGACCGGCATCGTTCTGGCGGAGCTGGGTCACCACATCCGGGGCCTGAAAAAGTGGATGAAGGAGCAGCGCGTGCCCTCTCCCATCTACAACTTCCCCTCCCGCAGCTTCCGCTCCCCGGAGCCCTATGGCCTGACCTACATCATCGGCCCCTGGAACTATCCGGCCCAGCTTTGCCTGGTACCCCTCATCGGCGCTATTTCCGCGGGCAACTGTGCGGTGATCAAGCCGTCGGTGAAAGCACCGGAGACCGGCCGCGTCATCCGCGAGCTTCTGGCCTCCATCTTCCCGGAGGACTATGTCTGCGTGGTGCAGGGCAGCCGGGAGGAGACCGCAGAGCTTCTGGACATGAAATGGGACTATATCTTCTTCACCGGCTCCCAGGCCGGCGGGCAGCAGGTGCTCCAGGCAGCCGCCAAACACCTCACCCCCGTGTCCCTGGAGCTGGGAGGCAAATCCCCCGCCATCGTGGACCCCACTGCCGACCTGAAGCTGGCCGCCCGACGCATCGCCTTCGGCAAGGTGCTCAACGCCGGTCAGACCTGTGTGGCCCCGGACTACCTTCTGATCCACGAGAGCATTCTGGAACCCTTTCTGGAGGAATACCGCAAAGCGCTGGAAAAGTTCTTCCCCAAAGGCGACCGCAGCGACATGGTGCGCATCGTGAGCAACCAGCACTTCCTGCGTCTGACCTCCTACCTCACCGACGCCCAGATCCCCATCGGCGGCACGGCGGACAGCGAGACCCTGCACATTGCCCCCAGCGTGGTCACCGGACTGAGCCCGGAGGATCCTGTCATGCAGGAAGAGGTTTTCGGCCCCATCCTGCCGGTCCTGACCTGGACGGATCTGGACTGGTGCGTGGACTATATCCGCGCCCACGACAAGCCCCTGGCCCTTTACATCTTCTCCGGCGACGAAAACATCCGCCGGCATCTTCTGGACAGCTGCTCCTTTGGCGGCGGCTGCATCAACGACACCGTCATGCACTGCGCCAGCACCCACCTGCCCTTCGGCGGCGTGGGCGGCAGCGGCATGGGCAGCTACCACGGCAAAAAGAGCTTTGAGACCTTCTCCCATTACCGCAGCATTCTCGACCACAAGACCTGGCTGGATATCCCCCTGCGCTACTTCCCCTATACGAAGCTGGGCACCCGGCTCATCAAGCTCTTCCTTCGCTGACAAATGACAAAAAGCACCGACATCCGTCGGTGCTTTTTCACGCTGTATTTGAATCTGCTCGGCCGAAGTGAATCTGGCCGGCATAATCCTTGGGGCCCAGGGCCCCGCAGATTTACGCCCGGCCCGGGCTTCGCTGCGATATACCCACTTCTTTGACCGTCTCAAAATTTTCCGGCTTCCTGCCGCTGTTTTTTCCGGATCAGGCCGATGCCGATGGCCGTGGAGAGCATGGTGAACACATCAAAGACCACCGCCACATAGTTGCGGATGCCCAGATCGTACATCAGCCACAGCCCCTGGGTCAGGATGATCACGACTTTGAGTCGGATCTCGCTTTTCGTATCCAGAAACCAGGTAAATATCGCCGCCGCCAGAATCGGCATCCAGAAATACCAGATCCCTGCGTTTTCGCCGATGGTGCAAAGCGACAGCAGCAGCTGCAGCGCAATGAAGCCCCACTTCATGCCCCGGAAGGTTTTCCCCCGGGCAAAGGCCAGGTTCCGCAGCAGACTCACCAGATTGGCAATAAACCCCGTCACGCCGCCCAGGCACAGATTGCCCGCCGCCAGAAAACCAAACTGGACACACTGCACCGCCAGGATCTTTTTCTTTTCTTTTATCAGCCCGATCCCCACCATCAGCCCGCAGCCGACCAGGGTGATCAGATTGCCAAGCAGCAGCATATTCACAGCGCCGCCTCCTTCGGAAAGAATAAACTGCCTGAGAAGCTCAGGCAGTTTTTTGCGATAAGGACCGTCTTATTCGTTGACGATGAGAACATCGGTCTCAATGAAGCAGTAGTTGCCGCCGTAGTCCACCAGACTCCAGCCGCTGGCGGTATAGCCCTTGCGGTTCACTGTGGCGCCGCCGCTGACCGAGCCCACCGCTTCGTTGTTCGTGCCGGGGCCGTCATAGAGCGTGCTGTCTTCCAGGACATAGACATAGTCGTTGCAGTCGGTCAAGTCATACTCCGCGCCGTAGTTCACGCCCACAATGACCTCCGGCTGGGGGGTGGGGGTGATGATCGTTCCGGGCGGAGGCGTATACACCGGCCGGGCCGTCTGATTGGTCACGCGGCTGACTTCGGTCTGGCTCTTGGGTGTTTCATAGGCCGACAGCGTCTGGGACCCTTCCAGATCGTTCAGCGCACGGATGGAAAGCACCGCCGCCGTCACAACACCGGAGATGAACACCACACCGAGAGCCGCCGTGAACCCATTGCGGATCCATTTTTCCATCTGGCCCCGCCGGCTTCCCAGCACCGCACACACCACCGTAACCGCGATAATAAGCGCCACGGCGATCAGCAGCACCAGCAGCAAAACTTTTCCCAGCACCATTGTCATGTCCTCCCCGAGTTACTATCCTTTATCTTACACATTCTGCGCCCGGAATTCAACCGCTAATTTCAAAATAAGATGCCGCCCGACCGGGACGGCACCTTATGATTTAAGCCTTCTTGCCGAAAATATCCTGAAGGAAGGACAGCGCTTTCTGGAAAAAGGCTGCCAGCTTCTGCCCGAAGCCGCTCACATTCTCCACCGTCCGGCCAATGGACTCAATGGTATCCCGAAAACCCGCGATGCGGCTTTGCAGATCTTCCACCGACAGCCCTTCCAGGCTCCGGCAGAGCTCCACGATGCGCGCCAGAAGCTCCTCCGACAGGGTATAGCCGTAGCTTCCGGCAATTTCCTGGATCTGCTCCTCCAGTTCCGCGTCCGTCATGGACTTGGTCTGATCCAGAATGAGCTTGAGCTCATGAATGATGGAAAGAGCCGCTTCCTCGTCGGTGATCTCGGCAAGCTCCGCCGTGATGATCAGCTCCTCCGCCGCCGTTTCCTTTTCCTCCTGCACCAGACTCTGGCCCGACATGTCCTCATAGGCTTTATAGATACCGGTCAGGGCCGCCGTGCCGCTGACGGCAAACGGCGCCGTAACAACGACCTCCGCGTCGGTGATGCCGGCGGTGAGCATGGCCGCCTCGTACATCTCCTCGGCGCACCAGCTGATGTTGGAGCAGCTCACAGAAATCCCCGACCCCTCCGGCAGCCGCCGGATGTACACGCAGGACAGGCTCATCGTGCCGATGACGCTCTCGTCCACCAGACCTTCCAGATAGTCCCGCTCCTCGGCGTTGGTAACGGTCAGCTCCCGCACATCGCCCCGGGTCAGCCCGAAGCTTTCATACACCAGACCGATCTGCACATCGTTCAGATTGGCGCCGATGACCACCCGGGCCTCATCCTCTTCCGCCGCCAGGGCCGGCATCGAGCCCAGCAGCAGCACAAATACGAAAAGAAATGCCAAAAATCGCTTCAAATATTACTCCTTTCCCAACGCCTGGGCGTAATCGGTGCAGGCGGCTACCATGGCTTCACAGCTCTCCCGGTCCTTTCCCCGGGCCAGGATATATATCTTCACCTTGGGCTCCGTGCCGGAGGGCCGGATGATAAAGCTGGTGCCATCCTCCAGTTCAAAATACAGCACGTTGGAGCCGGATATCTCCGTGTGGCCCACCATGCCCAGGCCCGGCACCGTCACCGTGCCCGCCTGATAGTCCCGCATGCGCACCACATGGGCCCCGGCGATCTTCTCCGGGGTATCGCTGCGCATCCGGCTCATCAGCGCCGCCATGCGCTCCGGCCCGTCCACGCCGGGCATCACCAGATTCACGGTTTTCTCCATAAAGAAGCCGTACTTTTCATAAAGCGCCTGCAGCGCATCCATCAGCGTCATGCCCCGGCCATAGTACCAGGCCGCCATCTCCGCGATCATCATGGAAGCGGTGACCGCGTCCTTGTCCCGGACATAGTCGCCCAGCATATAGCCGTAGCTTTCCTCAAAGGCCAGCAGGTATTCATAAGAGCCTTCGGCCTTGTACTGGGCCAGCTTTTCCGCCATGAACTTGAAGCCGGTAAAGGTTTCCTCAAAGTGGATGCCGTTGGCCTCGCATACCGCCCGGGCCATATCCGTGGACACGATGGTGGTCAGCGCCGCGGGTTTTTCCGGCATGGTGCCGGCGCGCTTGCGGGCGCCGATGACATAGTCCAGCAGCAGAACGCCCATTTGGTTGCCGGTAATGGTGTGATACGCCCCGTCCTTGCCCAGGGCCATCACGCCCACCCGGTCGGAGTCCGGATCGGTGCCGATGATGAGCTCGCTGCCCACCTCCTTGGCCAGAGCCACCGCCAGATAGAAGCCCTCGGGATTTTCCGGGTTGGGGCTTTCCACGGTGGGAAAATCTCCGTCAATGACCATCTGCTGCTCCACGGGGTAGATCTTCTTCAGACCCAGCCGCCGCAGCGCCTCGGGCACCAGCTTGTGCCCCGCGCCGTGGAAGGGGGTAAAGACCACATCAAAGCGGTCCGCCACCGCGGCCACCGCCCCTTTGTCGATGCGCTGGGTCATCACCTGCGCCAGGAAGGCCCGGTCGGTCTCCTCGCCCAGATATTCCACCAATCCCTTTTCCAGGGCCATGTCAAAGTCCATGGTCTTCACATCGGCAAACAGGTCGAGCTCCCCCATGTTCTTTGCCACCGCCGCCGCATGCTGGGGCGGGAGCTGGGCGCCGTCGGACCAGTAGACCTTGTAGCCGTTGTATTCCTTGGGATTGTGGCTGGCCGTGATGTTGATGCCCGCCGTGGCACCGTAATGCAAAATGGCAAAGGAAAGCTCCGGCGTGGGCCGCAGGGCGTCAAACAGGCGGACATGAATGCCGTTGGCGGCGCAGACACAGGCCGCCTCCCGGGCAAACTCCCCGCTGTGATTGCGGCAGTCGTAAGCGATACAGATCCCCTTCCGGCAGGCGTCCTCGCCTTCCTGGGCGATGAGCCGGGCAAAAGCCTGGGTGGCCCAGCGGATCACATGCACGTTCATCCGTCCGATGCCGGCGCCCATAACGCCCCGAAGCCCGGCGGTGCCAAATTCCAGGGGACCCCGGAAGCGGCTGCGGATCTGCTCGTCATCGTCCCGGATGGCGTCCAGCTCCCGCCACTCCTGATCGGACAGGGCGGGATTGTCGATCCAGCGGTTAAATTCCTTCTTCCAGCTCGTCATCGTCTGCCTCTCCTTCCATAAGAGCCCGGGCCTCATCGATCATCGTATTCGGCACCAGGACCTGAACTCCGTTGCCGCTCATACCCAGCATAAGCTCCCCAAACTGCCCGTCACCGGGAAGATGACGGATGCTGGGAATACCATAGGCCTCCAGCATGCTCTGCAGCATTTCCGCTTCCATATCCAGCGAAGAGCAGGTTTTCAAAAGCGCCGGCGCCACGGTCTCACCGGCATCGTCCCGGGGCCAGCTGTCATAAGCTTTCCCATATTCCCGCTTTGCCCAGATTCCCATAGGCTGTTCCTCATTTTCTTTCATTTGTGATATTTGCTGCCCGCATTGATGCCCAGAGCGCGGTAGATCTGCTCCAGCACCATCACCCGGGCCAGATGGTGGGGAAAGGTCATATCCGACATGGAAAGGCGGAAATCCGCCGCCTTTTTCACTGCCTCCGGCAGCCCTTCGCTGCCGCCGATGAGAAGGCAGATCCGGCTTTTTCCCTTCAGGGCGCAGTCCGCCAGAAGCTCTGCCAAGCCTTCGCTGGAAAGCTTTTTGCCTTCGATGGCCATGGCGATCACAAAAGAGCCCTTGGGGATACGGGAGGCAATGTCCCCCTCCTCCGCCAGCTCTATGATATCCACGGAAGAGAGCGAGGAAAGTCGTTTCAGGTATTCCTCGCAGGCGGCAATATAATATTTTTCTTTCAGTCTGCCCTGGCAGATGACGCTGATACGCAGCATGGTCTGACCTCAATATCCAGCCGCCCCTTCTCCGGAGCGACAAAAAGCTCTGTGTTCGTGCCCGCCAGCGCCGGCGTCACCGCGGCTCTTGCCAGGCCCGGGCTGTTGTTCTGCCGGCTCAGGTGGGCCAGCACCAGCTTCCCCGTCCCGCTCTGCGCCAGGCTGCGGGCCAGGAGCGCGCAGTCCGCATTGGAAAGATGACCCCGGTCGGAGAGCACCCGCCGCTTCAGATATACGGGATAAGGCCCTTCCCGAAGCCTTTGCTCATCGTGATTGGCCTCAATGACCGCCAGATCCGCCCCGGCAAGATACCGGCGCATGGTATCGGTCACATGGCCGGTGTCCGTGGCCAGGGCAAACACCAGTCCCTCCGCCTCGACGCGGTAGCCCACGCTCTGGGGCGTGTCGTGAGGCGTGGGAAAGGCCGTGACGGTCACGCCGCCGAAATCCACCGGCTCCTCCGGCCGAATTTCCCGCAAAGATGCATCGACCCCGGGCCGCGACCCGCGCAGATGCGAGGCCACCGTCCCGGGGGCGTAGACCGGCAGGGGATCATGCTTGCAGAGAACGGCAAGGCCCGAAACGTGGTCTGTATGTTCGTGTGTGATGAAAATGCCGTCCAGCTCCTCCGGCGAACAGCCGGCTTCCGCCAGCGCCGCGCAAATGGCCCGGGCGGAAATGCCCGCGTCGATAAGGAAGCGGCGGGAGCCCGCCCGCAAAAGGGCGCAGTTGCCCGTGGAGCCGCTGGCAAAGATGCTCAAACGCATGGCTCAGCCGGCGTTTGCTTCGCTGTTTTCGTTATCCTCCGGGTCCTCCACGCTCACGCAGCGGATGTCGCCGCCCAGGGCGTTGAGTTTGCCCACAAAGTTCTGATAACCGCGCTCAATGAAATGGATATCCTCCACCTCGGTGGTGCCTTCGGCGGCCAGGCCGGCAATAACCACAGCCGCGCCCGCCCGCAGATCGCAGGCCTGCACCTTCGCCCCGGTAAGGCGTTCCACGCCCTCCACGATGGCAGTGCGCTCGTCCACCTGGATCTGGGCGCCCATCTTCCGAAGCTCGGCAACATACTTGTAACGGTTGTCCCACACGCCTTCGGTGACGATGCTGGTGCCGGGGGCGTGGCAGAGAACGGTGGTCATCTGGGGCTGCATGTCCGTGGGGAAGCCGGGGTACGGCATGGTCTTGACATTGGTGCGCCGAAGCTCCCCCTCCCGGCGGACCAGGACGAAGTCGTCCCCTTCCTCGATCTCCACATTCATCTCCCGGAGCTTGGCGGAAATGCAGTCCAGGTGCTTGGGAATGACATTGCAGATCTTCACCGCGCCGCCCACCGCAGCCACCGCGGTCATGTAGGTGCCGGCCTCGATCTGGTCGGGGATCAGCGTGTAGCTGCCGCCGTGAAGCTCCCTGACGCCCCGGATCTTGATCACATCCGTGCCGGCGCCGCGCACATCCGCGCCCATGGAGTTCAGGAAGTTGGCCAGGTCCACGATGTGGGGCTCCCGGGCCACATTTTCGATCACGGTGCGGCCCTCCGCCGTGACGGCGGCCAGCATGATGTTCACCGTGGCGCCCACGGAGACTTTATCCATATAGATGTGGTTGCCCTTCAGCCGGCCGCCCACCGCCTCCGCCGTGATGAAGCCGCCGGAGACGTCGGTTCTGGCACCCAGGCCGTTGAAGCCCTTGATGTGCTGGTCGATGGGGCGCACGCCGAAATTGCAGCCGCCGGGCATGGTGCTCTTGGCTTTGCCGAAGCGGGCCAGCATGGCGCCGATAAGGTAGTAGCTGGCACGGATGCGCCGGGTCAGCTCAAACATCTCCTCCGGCAGCACGTCCATCTGCACGTTGGTGCTGTCGATCTCCACGGTGCTGCGGCTGAGCATGCGCACCTTGCAGCCCATGAAGGTCAGAATGCGAAGCAGAGAGTCGGTATCGCTGATCTGGGGCACATTCTCGATCCGGCAGACGCCCTTGACCATGATGGCCGCCGGGATGATGGCCACCGCCGCGTTTTTGGCGCCGGAGATCTCCACCTCGCCATAGAGCTTGTTGCCGCCGTTAATGACGTATTTGTCCATATATATCCAAACCTCGGTTTCGGTTGATTTCTGTCGGAATTTTGGCTTTTCGGGTAATCATACCACAATATGTTGGTAAAATCAATTCCCCAAACACAACTTTGCCGCTTTCAGCACCGCAATGGCCGTTTTTCCATCCGGGATCTCCCCCCGCATGGTCATATCCAGCAGCTCCTGCAGGGGCCGCTTCTCCACATCCAGGAACTCATTGGGGTCGGGATGGGCCTGACCCTGGGTCAGGTCCCGGGCCAGGTAGAGGTACAGCTTTTCCGTGGAAAAGCCCGGGGATGTATAGATAAATCCAAGATCCGTCCAGCTGGCGGCCTCCAGGCCGGTCTCCTCCGAAAGCTCCCGCACCGCCGCCGGGAAAGGCTCTTCCCCCGGCTCCAGCTTGCCCGCCGGCAGCTCCAGCAGATGGTCCTGCAGGGGGAAGCGGAACTGGCGCACCAGGGTGACCATGTTGTTTTCATCCACCGCGGCCACACACACGCCGCCGGGATGCTCCACCACTTCCCGCATAGATATTTCCCCGTTGGGAAGCTCCACCATGTCCATCGTCACGTTCACGATCACGCCGTGATAGCTGTTGACCCGGCGGAGAGTTTTTTCCGTATAATCCATTTGTTGTCCTCAATACCCTTGTTTTGCCGGCGCTTTCTCCGTTTTCTGGATAAACTGCCGCACATTTATACTATATCTTTTTTGTTACAAAGTCTACAATAAGACTTAACACTTTCTTAATAATCCGGGGGTATTCTTCATGCAGCGCATCTGTGTCACCGACGACAGCATTTTTCTCTGGCTTTCCGACGCGGAAAGCCTCTCCCCCGCCGGGCTGAGCCGCCGTCTGCGGGATATTCTCCGCGCCGAGGGCGCGGCCCCCTGGGATCTTGCGGAAGCGGAGGTCTTTTCCGCCGCCGGCGAGACCCTGGTGATCGCCCGGCGGCCAAAGCGGCTTTACATAGAGCTGGACTCCCTGGAGGAGCTGCTGCCGGCGCTGGCTCTGTGCGGCGGGGCGGAAGCGGCGCTTTACGTCCGGGAGCGGGGCTATCTGCTGGCCCTGGACAGCAAAAACACCGGCCTCTGGCCCCGGGAGTTCGGCCGCCGGGTGCATCGGCCGCCCCACTGGGAGCAGCACGCCCGGGAGCAGGGCCTTTGCCTCAGCCCGGACGCCGCAAGGGAACTTTTGCCCTACTTCTCCGTCGAACAAGGGCGACCGGCTTCGACAGAATAATAATGCTGGCAATTATCCGCCGTATGCGTTATAATAAGGCAAAGAGGTGAGGAATATGCAGCCCGGCGGAAAAGGCACCAAGCAGATCGCCGCAAACAAAAAGGCTTATCACGACTATTTTGTCCTGGACCGCTTTGAGGCCGGCATCGAGCTGACGGGCACGGAGGTAAAATCCATCCGGGCCGGGGCGCTGAACCTCAAGGACTGCTACTGCCGGGTGAAAAACGGCGAGCTTTGGGTCCATGGCCTGCACATCAGCCCTTACAAGCAGGGCAGCTATTTTAACGTTGACCCCGACCGGGTCCGCCGCCTTCTGATGCACAAGCGGGAGATCACCCGCCTGGGCTCCAAGGCCACCCTGGAGGGCCTGGCCCTGATCCCCCTGAGCCTGTATTTCAAGGACAGCCGGGTGAAAGTGGAGCTGGGCCTGTGCAAGGGCAAAAAACTATACGACAAACGCCAGGCCGAGGCGGATAAGAGCGCCCGGCGGGAAATCGACCGAAAACTCAAGGAGGTAAACCAATGAGCAATCCCATTGTCACCATCAAAATGTACGACGGCGGCGTGATCAAAGCCGAGCTTTATCCCGACATCGCCCCCAATACGGTCGCCAACTTCATTTCCCTCATCCAGAAGGGCTTTTATAACGACCTTATCTTCCACCGGGTCATCCCCGGCTTCATGATCCAGGGCGGCTGCCCCAACGGCACCGGCACCGGCGGCCCCGGCTATGAGATCCCCGGCGAGTTTACCGCCAACGGCTTTGCCAACGACCTCAAGCACACCCGGGGCGTTCTCTCCATGGCCCGGACCATGATCCCCGACTCCGCCGGCAGTCAGTTCTTCATCATGC
This sequence comes from uncultured Oscillospiraceae bacterium, assembly GCA_964605075.1. GTDB lineage: Bacteria > Bacillota > Clostridia > Oscillospirales > Oscillospiraceae > CAJOIG01. Next base: position 7,985 of record CAZSAX010000026.1, on the reverse strand, counting down.
ATGAGGATTCTCCCCACCTGGACGGCCAGTACGCCGCCTTCGGCCAGGTCATCGAGGGCATGGATGTGGTGGACAAAATCGCCGCCACCCGCACCGGCTGGGCCGACAAGCCCCTGCAGCCCCAGATCATGAAAAAAGTCACCGTCGACTGCTTCGGCGTGGAATATCCCGCTCCGAAGAAGACAAAATAACATCGTTTTCAGCACACCCCGGGGCTGTCCTGGTTTCGACGGGGGTGCGGAGGCGGAATAAGCGGGCGGATGACCCAGACATCCTTAAAACCGGGAACCTTTTAAAATTAACTGAGAACGATAATCTCACTCTGGCCGCCGCTTAAGGCAGGCCCGTCCAGCCCGGGAGCGCTGCGGCCCGGGGCCTGGGCGTCGATGAGCAGCGTCCGTGCGTGCGCAAAGCTTTGAGCGCACCATGCATAATGAAGCTACCCGATCCGGTCAGCGTGTGGGCTTGCTCCGGAGAGGGAAACGGCGGTAAGACCGCAATATAACCCACTGCGCCCGGAGAAAGTTGCGTCAAAGTGCTTTCGGACAGGGGTTCGATTCCCCTCAGCTCCACCATTGGGGAGCCAGACGAACTCAATGCAAAAGAGTTCGTATAGGCTCCCCACAACTCCACCACAACTGGACACCAAGTTTTGATACAATGGGTATCACGATTGGTGTCCAGTTTCTTTTTGTAAAAGTCCAATTTGCAAGGATTTTCTATACTTTTTAACAACAAGCACTGCGACCACTCCAAAACTATCGCTGTGGAACGTTTGTGTTTTCCCTTTTTAAACAGTGGACCTTAGGGGAGCAAGCTACGTACTGCAACCAATTATTCTTTCGTGAACCTTGACTCCAATCTTATCGTATCTTATAATCAAAGAGGATTTCAGAATACTGAAAATCAAGTATGTTTTTTAAACGAAGTTCGGATAGAAAAAACACCAAAACAAAAAGTATTCTTGATACTGAAGACTTCACATTTCTCTTAAAAATTAGTTTTTTCCTCCAATAAGCTCCCCTTATAAAGACCATTGTCGTGGTGTACAACGGCAGGGTTATTGCCTCCTAAAGTTGAGCGCAAATCATACAATGATTGCTCATTTTTACAAAAAGTCAATCGGGTGTGCATTTCGTATCATAATTTTGTTTTTGTCAGACAATTAATACAATCCCTTAATACTAAAAACTTTGAATCAATTTTACTATTATCGAATATTTTATAAAGGAAAACAATCATGGATACAGAGATAATTGTTGCATCAATATCAGGATTTGCCTCTGTCATCGTAGCCTCAGCATCTTACATTCAAGCAAAAAAATTAAAATTCTTTGAAACCCTCTTTCAGCGAAAAGCAGATGCTTTCGAGAATTTTTTTGAAATAATAAGCGCAATCCCAAAAACCGAATCAGAACTATATTATTTCTGCTCATGTTCCCGAAAAACCACACTATATTGCACCGGACATAATAAGCAAAAGATAGATGACTTGATGGACTGGACAATTAAAGCGCATATCAAACGAGATATCGACGGACAGCTTCCCGAACCACTCGAACGTGAGTTTCGCTCAAGAAGAACCGACTTGATCATATCTTTGCGAGATGAACTGGATGACAGCAGGAGTTTCAAGTTCCGCTAATGGTGTATGATTTTCCCCATACACCGCATACTATCTCTGAGGTGATACAAGTGGCCAAACAAGGCATGAAGCGGCCCCAGGAGACCCACACCCAGCCCCGGAACGAGCTTCCCCCTGTGCCGGAGCTGCAGGGCAGCGCCAAGCGCACCAAAACCAAAGCCAAGCCTTTGGGGGAGAAATGAGGCCCATGGAAGCATCCATCCCCCGGCGGGATTATGATCCCAAAACCAAAAAACGCCCGGCAGACAAGCCCATTCCCCCCGGCGTCTATCCCGTCATCGACAGCGACCTGGCCCGGGACAACCTGGAAAACGACCTGCCTGCGGCCGATCTTTCGGAGCTTTAAATAAACATCCCGAACCCAAAGCGTTCGGGATGTTTTTTCATCTCTGTGCCGACTGTACGTTTATAATTCCATGGATAAACTCACGCCGGACGCCCCCGGTGCCTTTTGCGCCGCACAAGATACCGGGGCAGAGAATTCGACAAAAACATAAAGAATTCGATGTAAATTCATTGCGCACCCGGCGCTTCTGTTGTATACTAACCTTAGTAACCAATTCACGTTTCACATAAATGGAGACGAAACATGGAACATACAGAAACCACCATGATTCCCGCGGACAAGTACCGGCGAAAAGCCTGGTTCCGGGCCGTGAAGGCGATCCTTCGTTTCTTTGTCAAAAGGCCCGAATTCATTTATCTGGGGGAAAAAGTGCGCCCCGGCGGGATCATTCTGAGCAACCACGAGGGCCCGAAAGCCCCTCTGTCCCTGGAGCTTTACGGCGAAGTGCCCCTGCGTCTCTGGGGGGCCCACGAGATGAACAAAAGCTTCAAAACCGCCTATCAATACCAGACAAACATCTATTACCACCAGAAGCAGCACTGGAACCTCCATCTCGCCCGCCTTTTCTGCCTCATCGCAACGCCCCTGACCTATTTGTACTACAAGGGCATCCACCTCATCTCCTCCTACAGCGACACCCGCTTCCGCGCCACCCTTTCCGAAAGCCTGACCACCCTGAACGACGGCCATTCGGTGGTGATCTTTCCGGAAAAGTCCGACAACGGCTATCTGCGGGAGCTGACCGGCTTTTATCCCGGGGCGGTCATGCTGCTTCAATACTGCCAGAAAAAAGGCCTCAACCTGCCGGTGCATATCGCCTATCTGCAGCGGGACACCCGCCGCTACATCTTCGACGCCCCCACCACGGTAAATGCGCTGCTGGCCCTGGGGCTTTCCCGAACAGAGCTGGCCCAGAAGCTCTGCGATCGCTGCAACGAGCTGGGCCGAATAAGCTTTTGACAGCATACATCCCACCAAAGATCCCGAAATCGTCCCGGTTTCGGGGTCTTCGCCTGTCCCCTTTTCCCATACCGCCAAAATCGGTCGGAGCTGTGAAAAAAATCGCCGCTGCTCACTTTTTTATGCTATACTGTCCGGGAAGGGAGCGAAGGACATGAAGGATCTGGAACTGAAGGTTTTTGAAGCATTCAACGACCACTGGGCACTGGTGACCGCCGGGCCTTTGGACGATTATAACACCATGACCATCAGCTGGGGCGGCCTTGGCACCCTCTGGGGCAAAAGCGTGGCCACGGTCTATGTCAAGCCCATCCGCTATACCCACCGCTTTCTGGACAAAAACGAATATTTCACCCTGAGCTTTTTCCCCCCGGAATACAAAAAGGACCTGGCGCTGCTTGGCTGGCTCTCCGGCCGGGACGGGGATAAGATAGCAAAAACCTGCCTGACCCCCAAAGCCATGGGCCCCGCCGTGGGCTTTGAGGAAGCGGCGCTGACCCTGCTTTGCAAAAAGATCTACCGCCAGGATATGACCTGCGACACCATGCCCGCCGACGTCGCCGCCACTTATTACACCGAAGAGGCGCCCCACACCCTGTTCATCGGCGAGGTCGTGGAGCTTTGGAAAGATGTTTGATCCTGTCCCAGAAGCAGGAACATCGCAGCGAAGCCCGGGCAGGGCGAGCCGCCCGGCGGGGCCGGGCGTAAATCCGCGGGGCCTTGGGCCCCAAGGATTATGACAGCCGAATTCACTTCGGCCGAGCAGATCAAAACAAGCTTGAAAAAAGCCCGCAAGCGGGCTTTTTTGACAAGCTGAAACATCCCGAAACCCTGGGGTTTCGGGATGTTTTTATGCATTTTCCGCCCGGACGCTGCCCAGCTCCGTGTATACCATACCGTTTCGCCCCGGCCGGGACTGCATCAGGCTCACCCAGGCCGCCTCCATGTGTCCCTCCGGCGGCGCCAGTTCCGGCAGGCCGTGCCTGGTCTCCCCCCGGCGCAGCAGGGTGATATGAGGCGAGAAGCGCTTGCGGTCATAGGGGATGCCCTTTTCCCCCAAACCCCGGCGCAGCCGGGCCACATAGGCCGCAAGGGCCGGATTCTCCTTCAGCCCCGCCCAGTAAAGATCCCCAAAGCGCCCAAAGCCCGAAAGCTCCAGATGCATGCTCTCAAAGGGCACCGAGGCCATCACATCCAGCACCCGGTCGGCATCGCCGTAATCGCCGATAAAGGCCAGGGTCAGATGAAGATTCTCTTCTTTCGTGAAGCGGCCCGTCATGCCGCCGCGCCGCATCCGATCCTGCAGTTCCACCAAAGCTGCCCGAAATTCCGGTTCCAGCTCGATGGCAATAAAAAGCCGCATACCGCCGCCCCCTTTCCCCTTTCAGTATACCCGGGCGCCGGCCCGAATTCAACAAAAAAAGGCCGGAGGGAAACCCCTCCGGCCTTGGCTTTCCGTTTACAGGCCCAGAGCCGCTTTCAGCGCCGCCAGGTCAAATTCAAAGCTGTCTTCCGCTTCCGGCTCCACGGTGATCACACCCGTCCAGCTGCCGCCGGCGGAAACATCGGTCTCCACACCGTCCACATAGACCGTGCCCCGGATGAGGCCGCCGGCCTCCACCGTAAGGCTGTCCATGTCGCTCTCACCCGTGACGATCCATTCCGCGCCTGCGCCCACGGTGAGGGAGGTGACGCTCTCGGTGCCCTGGTTGTAGTTTTCATCCAGCAGCCAGTAGCACTTTTCGTCCGCCGCGCACTCCGCGCTCCAGGCGGCGTCCCACTCGTCCTTGTCCCATGTCTCATAGGCGCCGGACCACACCGTATCCACCAGGGTCACGGCACAGCTGCGCTGGTAGTCATAGGCCTTGATATCGCCGGAAATGTCGCAGTCCGTGATGGTCATCACGGTGCCCTTGCCGGTCATGTCGTGGGTGTTCAGGGCATAAACGCCCATGCTGTCGGAGTTCACCGCCGTCATCAGCAGGGTATCCGAATAGCTCTCCACGGTGCAGCGGGTGAGCTGGATGTTCGCCACATGGGACTTGACCAAAAAGGCCGCGCCCTTCACGAAATCCACGTATTCTCCCAGCGCCGGGCCGTAGTCCTCGCCCCAGTCCACCAGATCCGCCTGGGCATCCAGTTCAAGACTGGTGACAAAATCGGTGTCATAGGCCTCCACAATGGCGATCTGGTTCCGGGTGGCGCCCTTGGACTCCTCCGGGGCATGGAGCTGGAAGCAGTTCCGGCCGCCGGCCACCAGGCTCCGCCGGTCGGTGGCTTCAATGTCCGCCTCCGTGAGCCCGGCCAGGGCCAGGCCCTCCATCATGGCCTCGTCCGCCGCATCCGCGGCATACAGGCGCACCGCGCCGTTGTTGGAAATGATGGCGCCGATCTCCGCGCCCTGGAGGGTGCAGCCGTAGAACCAGTTGCTGCAGCTGGTATCGGCATAGGTGCCGTAGCCGCCCCGGAGGGCAATGCCGTCGGAGTTGTAGGCATAAAAGCGCACCGAGCCCATATCCGTGCTCATGGCGGCCCAGGCCTCCGTGGTCACCACGGAGTCATAGTAATAGGTGTCGCCGTAGCCCTGGGACATGCTGGCCCGGGCATAGCCGGAGATGGTAAGGGCCTCGTTGGACGGAGGATCGGCCACTGCCTCGGTGTAGCCCTCCGGGTCACCGTCGAAGCCGGTCTGGGTGATCTCGGAACCCACGATCACCATGGTGCCCGTCTCGGAGCATTCCACCGGGTAGTCGGCATACATGATGCCGCCCTTGCCGGCGGTGGTGAGATAGCTGTCCCGGATCACGAGCAGGCCGTCCGTCACCTTGGCGATCACGCCGCCGGCGGCTTCCGGCACCTCGCTCACGCCCTTGGAGATCACGCAGTCCTGCAGGGTATACACGCCCCCGGCCACGTTCACAATGTTCATGTAATAGTCATCCGTGGTCATTTCCACGCCCGTCATGCCGCTTTCGGTGATTTCTCCGGCGGTCATCTCATAGCGGTAGCCCTCCAGGTCGATCTCCGCACCGTCGGCGGTGATCTCCACCAGGGCCTCCACTTCGGTTTCGGCGCTGGCCTCACCGCTGGCCTCGCCGGAGGCCGCCAGAGCGCTGCCCGTCATCAGCAGCATCGCCGCCATCAGCAGCGCCAGGAACTTTTTGGACTTCATAAAGCCATCCCTCCTGTTTTATTCTGCTCCCAGTTTACCCCAGCCCCCCCTTTTCCGCAACTTAAAGTCTGCCTTAAGCCCCGCCTTGACCCTCTCGGCATATCATGGTATTTTACAGATATAGCCTCCCGAAAAATCCCAAAACGCACGCCAACCGTTGTGTGAGTTTTTGATACTCATTACGCTTTGTCCATGGATTTCAACGCATACGGCACCTAAAGGCGCAATGATTGGTGATGGGATCGTTGCCTAAAACCCCACAATAGTCAACTCAACTTCCAATGCACAAGCAGATCAGATACAGCCCGGCACACAGAGGCTCCATACATAGAAAGGCAATTGTGCGATGAAAAAGAGAATCGTTCTTTCCACAGCATTTTTAATAAGCTTATTGCCCATGCTGATGAACCAATACGGCGGAATGAAAGGCGTCCAAGAAATATCGGGCATGATCAATCTGCTCAACCCGATAGGAATCGTATCCGTTGTATTATTTGCCGTCGGTGTATGGGGCCCTTTCAACAGACCCATTATCAACAAAAGCTTAGGACTATTGGGCACTGTTGGCATTGTTCTGTCAGAGATTTATAAATTTCTCACCTGGCATGTAATGAACATTACCGGCGAAATCAGCATTCAACATAGTATAGACTTTGCGTTTCCCGAGTTCTACATCGGCTTGGCCGTTTCTCTGGCAATGGTGGGGGCCTATGTTGTCATTGACAGGCAACTTCCGGACGGCTGAACGAAATACAAAAATCACGCAACGGAGCGTTGCTTTCCATATCATGACCTCCGAGGTATAATTGCGGCGAGGTGACGCTTAAATGGATACAAAAGATATCATTCTTGAGCTTAGAACGAAAAAAGGTTTATCCCAGGATCAACTTGCCGAAAAGGCATTTGTTACCCGTCAAGCCGTCTCTCGTTGGGAGAATGGCGAAACGATCCCAAATACAGAGACATTGAAATTGCTATCAACAGAATACCTTAAACAAAATAATCTCTTAAAAAAGCAGTATATTAGTTTATTCGAAGAGATCAATCAACTCTTGGATCCTGTTGAAAAACGGAAAAGAACCGAAAGAAGCACTATATTCAAGGACGCATTATGTAATTATTTCGATAATGGAATTACAGTTTTTGACGACCGCGTCAATGGTAACATTAATTTCTATTTTCTGTGCGCAATACATTGTCTTCAAAAAAAAGCTTCTCTTGAGGCTTACGCCAATAGCCCGCTTAATTATTATACAGCCCATGAACCCAATCCCGCTGTAAACACACTTTTGGATGATGCGTTTCTTCAATTATCCAAATCCTATAGAATTCTCAGACAAGGCTACGGTGAAACAGAAGATTACTTCTCCGAATTCGAATCAACTGATTTAATTCAGCATACCATAGGCACTTATTGCAACGAAGAACTATCGTACACAAAAAACAATTCTCGCGAGTTTCTTTTCTCCCTCGATTACTACTCTGATCTCTACATTTTTGAACAACTTAACACCAAGCTTCTTTCAACATTCAAGTAAACTTTCTTTGCATTCCATAATTCTCTGGAGTTTTCTTGTACCAATAACTTAACGCACTAAAAGGTTTCCGACAAGAATAATGGAGAACTAATTAGCGTGGCACTACGCCAGCAAGAAAACTCATAGTATCAACCATTTTTCTGGTTGGATAATTTCCAACACAGCCCCCCTGTTGTAGTATTTTATCTTCTACATCAGGAGGACTTTTATTATTACTTTTCACATATCCGCTCAAATATTTAAACTGACAAATGTTTAGTGGGTACCGTGGTACCGTCAAGAGTTATGCGCAAATTAGTTTGCAGACTCCGGCCGAATGAGGTC
>CAZSAX010000025.1:0-21399 GCA_964605075.1 uncultured Oscillospiraceae bacterium | reverse complement strand
TAATATGCTGATCGGCCAGGTAGCGGCTTATGCGCTGAGAGCCGTAGCCCTCATGTGCTGTTTGCGGGAGACAGTTGATGCCGTCTACAAGCTGCCGTTCCGAAAGCGTGGTTTTGGCGGGATTGCAGGCATATTGAATGCATTGATCCAGACGGTTATGGATGACGACGATTTTATCTGCCGCCATTACAGATTGTTCTTTACAAGCTGCCATGCCTCTTGAACCAACTGGATGGCTTCATCAACTTCGCTGGAACGTATGTTTTTGCGTGCATTGGCCCAGTGTGCGATTTGATTCAGATTGTTGCCGATGGCAGACAGTTCCCGGAGAAGTTTTGAATAAGTGTCCGGTGGTCGGGGACGGAGCGGTTCGCCAAGAATGAGTTTTCGCAAAAGAGGTTCGTACTTAAGTCCTGTAGTTTTTGAAAGATTTAAAAGATGAGCGTATTCTTGTCGGTTCAAACGAAGGGTTAGTTTTTTGTAGGTGTCGCGCATGATACTCCTTTGTGCGTTTTAGAATAATTAGTCAGCTTTTGGTGTGTATTAGACGGACCAAGTCTGCGTATACTGAAACTAGAAATGTCAAGTAAAAATAGAATTTACTTGACATAGCAACTTGACGGAGATAGAATTAGGTTGACTGATAGGAGATGAAAACAATGACAAGTAGTCAGATGATTAAAAGAACAATTGAAGCAATTCCTGAAAATAATCTGATATTTGCCAGTCGCTTGTATGAAGAAGAACTTCGTGAACAGGTAACAGAAAGCGCTTACTATAAAACATTGGAAAGATTTTGTAAGGCAGGAGAACTTTGCAAAGCGGCGAAAGGAACTTATTATCGGCCGAGAAAAAGTAAATATGGAATCGTTCCTATTTCGGAGGCAGAGATTATTCGTGCGTTTACTGAAGAAGAGTCTGGAACAGTGGTAGGATATCCGCTGTATAACCGCTTAAAGCTGACGACACAGGTGGGGAAAACGGTGGAGGTGTATTCTTCGCAACTCGACCAGCAAACAAAAACTATCAATAATATTTTTTTGAATTATTGCAATCTTGTATTTTCGCCGGCAGCAGAAGAAGTTATACACATGATGGAAGTCCTTCAGCATTTTGGAGAGATTCAGGAACTGAACTACAAAGGCTTTCTTAATTATTGCAAAGAATTTGCGTCTAAGTTTGATAATGAAGTTTTTGATTATGTGATCAGACAATTGCGATATCAGAAACGGACCATTTCTTTTCTGCATACTATTTTGAATCACTTTGGTGCAAAGAACACTTTGGGTAAGTATCTATCCAGTCTTTCCGAGTACAAACATCCATCTATGGAGGAGCTATATGAAGCTGCATATGTTTCCTGATGAGTTTAAGGAATTGGTTCCGATTGTTGCACGCGAGAAGCATATTCCGGAATCCGCAGTAGTGCGGGATTACTATATTGTCCTGATGCTGAAAGCTTTGGCAGACAGTCCCTATGCGGAGCAGTGTGTTTTTAAGGGCGGTACGTCTCTGAGTAAGTGCTATCCGGGTTCTATAGAGCGCTTCTCAGAGGACATTGATCTTACTTTTCTTGGGATGGATCTGCCTGATAAAGAGTGCGACCGAGTCATCAAAAAGATTGAAAAGGTAATGTCTGCTGGAGCCCATACAGAAAAGATTCCGGAAGAGCGATTTCCGCGAACCAAGAGCATGTATGTATGGTTTGATGCGCCCGAGAACCGTGTGAAGCTGGAGATCGGGAGTACTGTGCGTCCTGACCCTTACAGCAAACGTGCGGTGAAAACCTACATTCAGGAATTCCTGGAGGCCAAGGGGTTTTCTGAGGATGTAGAGCGCTTTGGGCTCAGTGAGGTAGAAATCAATACACTAAACATCGAACGCACCTTCATAGACAAAATTATGTCGGTAAGAAGACACGCCATTTGTGGAACCTTGGGAAAGAAAGTGCGCCATATTTACGATGTTACACGGCTGTTCCCGATGCCGGAGATTCAGGCGTTTCTGGAAGATAAGGAGGAACTGAAACACCTTTTACGACTGACAAAGGAAACAGACTCCTTCTACTTGGGCCGCCGGAATATTTCGGAGGCATATGATCCTCTGGGAATATACGATTTTGCGTCCTGGAAAGACTTGCTGGATGCAGATATTCGGGCAACCTATGAGAGTTTGCACACAAATCTGTTATACACCGATGAAAAGCAGGATTTTGATACCGCAATCCAGACGTTTAAAAGAATTGATGAGATTCTGAACAGATTGGGTGAATGAGTCTAAACAGAAGCAGAGAGACTGGACATGTGTTTTGAAGCTGCAAAAGTGCCCATTACTGGACTCAAACTGGGGTCCTTATTTTCTGTGATTATGGATTTTGACATCTATTTAATTATACTGGCAACATTGGGCGCAAATCCAATGAACAGCGGTTTTGTGCCTTAGGAATCTAAGCGTTGTGGGTTGGTGCAGACTAAACGGATGTAAAAAGAAAGGAATACCATGAACAAAAAATATACTGTGTTTGTTAGTTCAACATATGAAGATTTAAAGCCAGAACGTCAAGAAGTAATGCAGGCGTTGTTGGAAATGGACTGTATACCTTGCGGAATGGAATTGTTTCCAGCGGCAGATGAAGAACAATTTGAATTTATCAAAAGTATAATAGATGATTGTGATTACTATGTTTTGATACTTGGGGGGAAATACGGAAGTGTCAATTCGGATGGGATTAGTTACACAGAATTGGAATTCAGATATGCACTGGAATGCAATATTCCTATTATTTCATTTGTACATGGCGACACGGATAATCTTCCATATTACAAGTGTGAACATGACGAAAAAATGGTAGAGAAGTTAAATAACTTTCGTTCATTAGCCAAAAAAAGACTGTGTAAGTTTTGGAAAAACAAAGATGAATTGGCGGGATTTGTATCTCGGAGCATGATACAGCTTATAAAGAGAAATCCCGCGACTGGGTGGGTTCGTGCTGATCTTGTTGCCAATGAAGAGGCATTGAGGAAAATTACGAAACTATATGAAGAAAATCGTGAACTGAAGAATAGTAGTAACCCGAGAATACAGATGGGCACATTGGCATCTGGCAAAGAGTGTATTGATGTTGATTTTAATGTTTATAATAGTGGTGACTTCGATTCTGCAATCGATAGCTTCTCGGTAAAAATTTCTTGGGATAATATATTAGGGCAAATTGGCCCGACATTGTTGGGGGAATGCAATCGATATTTAATTGAAGAATCTTTGAGCGAAGTGGGGGTTCGGACATATTCTGAAATATCGGATAATGTGAATAAGGCTCTGGAAGTTAAAAGAAAACAGTTTGTCAGGATTTCCAAGAAATCTTTTGGAGAAATTTTAATACAATTTTTGGCGTTAAACTACATTACCGTGAATCATCCTAATCATGATAATGAGTATCTTATGTCGCATGAAAGTACATATGTATTGACTGAACTTGGAAGAAATGTTTTGATTCAACTTGCTGCTAAACGCATATAATTGATAGATTATTTCATGTGATAGCGAGTAAGAATAATATGTTGAGCATATTTCAAACTCTGAAATGTAGCACAACTGGGCACCCGTTAGAACTACGCCTTTGCGTTTTAAAATGCCATGGTGCAACTCAAATGGCTGCCGGGTGAGCCACATCCGCAGAGTGAAGCATTTATGAAATAAAAAGGCGGCGCGATGTTTGCGGAATGATGCAGAATCGCGCTGCTGTACATGTGAAGGACATACACCAAGAATCGGCTGATTTTTGTTGATATTCCAGAGCTTTTAAGGTAATATTCTTATGACGTTTCAGGGGCGGCTATGGGTATTCCGATCGTGAGAGCGTTCGGTTCGCATCCGAGAGGTCGAGGGTTCGAATCCCTTCGTCTCCACCAAAAATCTGGAAACGGCATTGGCCGCTTCCGGATTTTTTTTATTTGCATGGGAAGGGATTCGAACCCTGTGTCATCCCCGAGCGGTTCCGGCGAAGCCGGGAGCGAGTGGGGACATCCGCGTCGCGCAGCGCCGAAGGGCGCTGCGAATCCCTTCGTCTCCACCAAAAATCCGGAAACGGCATTGGCCGCTTCCGGATTTTTTTATTTGCATGGAAAGGCCCCGGAAGCAATGCTTCCGGGGCCCTGGGTTTAGAGATTACTGTTTCTGTTTTTTGCGGGGAAGGACCGTCAGCGCGGCGCCGGCGGTGAGAGCGAGGGCGGCCCACAGGGCGGGCGCGCGGCTGTCGCCGGTCTTGACCACTTCGGGATCGGTGTTGGGCTCCGTTGCGGCGCCGGAGGTGACCTTCATCAGATAGATGTTGGCTTCGGTGAGAGAGCTGTTCTGGCCCAGCTTCAGCACGCCGTTTTCAGCGGCCGGGTAGTAGTAGGTGGTGCTGCCGCCGCTGGAGGTGTTGTACAGGAGGTGCAGCGTGGCGTCATAGCTCCAGCTGTTGCCGCTGGCCAGGGTGTTCAGCGTGGCCGTGCCGCCGCTGCTGGCAGAGGTGCGGTTGAGCTGCTGGTTGGTGGCCATGTTGAGCACAGAGCCCTTCGTGGTGGGATCAAGCTTCCACAGATAGTTGTCCGTCACGGGGCCGACGACCATGTTGTCCCGGACCTCCACGGGAACCAGGCTCAGTTCGCCCGCGGTGCCGTTTTCGGCATCCAGCAGCGCGTAGTACTTGTCGCCTTCCTTAACGACGATCACATATTCGCCCTCGGTGAGGACATCGGTGTCTTCCTCTTCCTCGCCGTCGGTGATCCTGGCGGCGGTGGTGGTGGCGTAGCTGCCGTCTTCCTTGTTGGTGACCAGGCAGAAGTAGTAGCCGGTGGCTTCGGGGGTGTATTCCTTCCTGGTGGCGCCATCAATGGGTGCGGCGCTGCTGTCGCTTACGTCGCTGCTGCCCACGGAGTACCACTGGTAGCTGTAGGGAGAATCGGGCAGTGCGGGGGGCGCGCCGTCTGCGGCAACCTGATCGTCGCCGCCGGCAGGCGGTTCGGAAGGAGGCGTGCCGCCGCCGTTTTCATCGGCGGGCGGTTCGGAAGGAGGTGTATCACCGCCACCGCCGTTTTCATCGGCAGGCGGTTGGGAAGGAGGCGTGCCGCCGCCGTTTTCATCGGCAATTTGATCGTCGCCGCCGCCATTTTCATCGGCAACCTGATCGTCGCCACCGCCGTTTTCATCGGCAGGCGGTTCAGACACAACGGCTTTCAGGGTGGAGCCCAGAGGATAGCTGGCATCCAGGGCGGCCACCACCGGCACGCTCTTGCCGCCGGGCACATGGGCCGGCAGGAGTCCGGCACCGGTGTAGCCGGTTGCGCCAACGCGGCGCAGGTTGATGCCGCTGTCGCTGCTGGAGAGGATGGTGGCGGTTTCGCTGCCGCCGATCTCGGTGTTCAGATAACCCATGTGACCGTAGGCAAAGTTCAGGGTGATCCGGCGGTTGAGGCTGTTGTCGTAGTTGTAGGTGGTGACGATATCAGAACCGGCATCCTTATAGAACTCCGATTCGGCCTTGGAGTGGTTGTGACCGAAGAAGAAGAAAATCTTCTTGTCCTGGCCGTGCTTGTTGAGCACATCCACCACTTTGTCGGCATAAGTGATGTTGTAGTTGGCGCCGCCGTTCCAGCCGTCCAGGGTGTGGATGCCGGCGTGGCCAACGATCAGGATGGGGTAGTCTTTGTTGATGGCCTCCGAAGAGAGGAATGCGTCCAGCTTTTCGCTGACCGTCTGGTAGTCGGTGCCGATCTCATCGAAGTTGATGGTGTAAATGTACATGCCATCGCTGTAGATGCAGCCGGTGCCGCCGTTGAGCTGGATGGGCAGAGTGCTGCTTTCGTGGTTGCCGGCCAGGTAGAAGGTCTTGATGCCGCCCAGCATGGCCTGGATGGCGTCCAGCTGGATCTGGTTCGCGGGGTCGGTGGCTGTTTCGCCGCCGTTGTTATAGTCGCCGGTGGCTATCACAAAGCCGGGCAGCTTGTTGCTGTTTTCTTTCATGTAGCCGGTAAGCACGCTGGCGATGTTATCCGCTTCCTGATGCACATCGGAGAAGAGCATCACATCGCTGGTCTGGCCGGCGGCGATGATGTAGGCCGCGGGGGAGCTGGTGCTGGTGTGGGGCGTGGGGTCGCCGCCCGGTTCTGCCGCCGGTTCGTTGTAGGTGGCCTGGCAGGTGATGATATAAACGCCATATCCCTTGCCGGTGAAGTCATATTCCAGCTTGTCCGTGGTGGCGGTCTGGTTGTCGACGATCTTTTCGCCGTTGAGGTACCACTGATAGAGAATCTTATCATCATTCTCGCCGTCCACGGCGGCTTTGGCGGTAAAGGTGGCTTTTTTACCTTCCGTCACCCAGTTTTGTCCGGCGGGGTGTGTGCTGAACACGGGGGCCAGCGCGTCGGTGGTCTCGCCGCCGCCAACGCCGTTGCTGCTGGAAGCGCCGGACAGGCTGTACAGGGGCAGGGCCTGGCTGGCGTCGGTGGTGGTGTTCAGGCTTGTGTCAGCAATGTAATAGGTGGTGCCGTTGTCGGCCTTGTAACGAAGGGCTGTGCCCTGTTCGTTCATCCAGTTGGTGTAGGTGCCGGCGGTGGTGGTGGCACAGACCTTGCCGTTGTTGTCAATATAAAGATACCAGGTCTGGCCCTTGTCGGTAAGGCTCAGGCCGATGTTGGGCGGCGTGCCTTCGGAAACGGTCCAGATGATGTTGGGCTTGTCGGTGGTGATGCTGTATTCGGTGTAGGTGCTGCCGGTCAAGGGAAGGGCCATGTCAAAGCCCGGGGCGCCGCTGTCATCGATGAACAGGGGCTCGCCGGCTGCCGTGACGAACAGGCAGGTGTTATCCTTGAACAGCTTGTCGGTAAAGGTGAAGCCGCCGCTGGAGGCGTCGTCGTTATCGCCGTTGTCCACGGTGGGGGCGGCGCCCAGGTTGTAGACCACCACGTTGGTGGCTTTCTCGCTCTCGGTGGTGGTGCAGGCAAAGCCGCCTTCGGTGGAATAGGTGAGATAGTACTTCTCGCCGCCCTTGTCATACTGCAGGACGGAGTTGACGCTATCATAGCTCCAGTTGTTGGCCGCTGTGTCGCGGATCATACCGGCGCCGTAATACAGGTAGCAGGCGCTGTCCTTCACACTGCAGAGGTTGATGCCGTTGCCGCCGGCCGCCGCGGTCCACTTTTCGGCGTCCGTCAGGCTGTCCAGCGCCACGGCAAAGGTGCTGACTTTGCTGTCTGCGCCCAGGCTGAGGAAGGTGATGGTGTCATCGCTGTTTTTCACGCCGATGGCGTAGATATAGCCGCCTTCCATGGTCGTGGCCGGGATGGGGGCGTTGTCGCCGTCGTCTTCCGCGTCCTCGGCGGCTTCCTCCAGGGCTTCCTCCGCCGGCTCTTCGGCGGCTTCTTCGGCCGGCTCTTGGGCGGGTTCTTCGGCGGGCTCTTCCGCGGGTTCCTCGGCGGGTTCTTCCGCGGGTTCCTCGGCGGGCTCTTCCGCGGGTTCTTCGGCGGGTTCTTCCGCCGGCTCTTGGGCGGGTTCTTCCGCCGGCTCTTGGGCGGGCTCTTCTGCCGGCTCTTCCAGCAGGATCCCTGCCGCGGGCAGGATCATGAGGGTATCCGCACCCTCATCGGCCAGCGCAGCGGTGCCCAGACTGCATGTCATCGACAGCAGCAGGGTGAGCGCCAGCAACAGACGGATCGATTTTTTCATTTCGGTTCCTTCTTTCTCCCTGAATTCCATATTTCTGGAAAGGATTTTGATAAATACATATTATATGTTTATGAATAAAATGTAAACGGTAAATGTTTCACAAAAAATTAAAAAATTTTGTGATATTGTGCAACATTTTGTGTCGGAGAGGCTGCCTTTTTGGGGGGCTTGCGCAACATAAGGGTGTCGGTTTTTGGATGGCCGGGCAGACTTCGTTTTGACATAGAGGGAATACGTGGGAATAAAAATGCAGCAGCTGCCCTGGATGCTTCCGCTTTTTGCGTTCTTGCCAGCGCGGGGGTCTGGTGGTATGCTGAAACAGGAAAGGGGGCGGGAGCGTGCATTTGGTCTTTCCGGATTATTATGAGGAATTCCGCTGCATCGCCGGGGCCTGCCGGCACAGCTGCTGCATCGGCTGGGAAATCGACATTGACCCGGATGCCCTGGCTTTTTATGACGGGGTGACCGGGGCCATGGGCCGGCGGCTGAGGCAAAGCATCGCCCGGACGCCGGAGCCCCATTTTGTTCTGGGCCCGGGGGGGCGCTGCCCCTTTCTGAACGGGGAGGGCCTTTGCGACATTATTCTGGAGCTGGGCGAGGAGCATATCGGCGGCATCTGCACCGCTCATCCCCGCTTCCGCAATGCGCTGCCCGGCCGGATCGAAACCGGCCTTGGCCTTTGCTGCGAGGAGGCGGCAAGGCTCATTCTGGGCCGGGAAGAAAAAACGCGGCTTCTGGGCGCGCCGGCGGAGGAGGACGATGAAATCCTGTGTCTGCGGGATGAAGTCCTTCGGCAGCTGCAGGACCGGCGCCAAAGCATTCCGGCCCGGACGGCGGCCATGCTGGCGCTGTGCGGCGCAGAGCCTCCGGCGGAGGATATGGGCCGGTGGGCGGAGCGGCTGCTGAGGCTGGAACGGCTGGATGAGGCCTGGACCAAGCGGCTTGAGGAACTGAAAAAGGATTGGGCGAGCCTGGACATCGCCGGCTTTGAGCGGCACATGGCCCGGCGGCAGACGGAATACGAGCAGCTTCTGGTGTATCTGGTCTTCCGCCACATGGCAAACGCGGCGGATGAAATCGATCTGGCGGCCCGGGCCGCCTTTGCGGCGCTGGGTTATGCGCTGCTGTATGCTCTGGGGGCGCTGCAGTGGACGCAGACCGGCGGTTTTTCCTTTGCCGATCAGGTGGAGCTGGGGCGGCTGTTTTCCTCCGAGATCGAGTATTCCGATGAAAATCTGGATATTCTGCTGGATGCCCTGGGCTGAAACAACGTGCCCGGCGGCGGGATGTCGTTAAGGGCTTGTCAAATGCATACAGAGGGCGTATAATAAAAATATAAAAATTTTGATAGACCAAAGGAGAAAACCATGGATTACCGTTACGATACGCAGCTTCTGATCGAAGGAACCGGTCTGGACGAAGACGCCATCCACGACTATTTCATGCAGAATTTCCAGGGCGACTGCCTGCTGGCGGTGGGGGATGAGGAGCTCATCAAGATCCATTACCACACCAACGAACCCTGGAAGGTGCTGGAGTACTGCGCCACACTGGGCGAGATCTTCGACATCGTGGTGGAAGATATGGACCGTCAGGCCCGGGGTCTGCAGGGCTGAAAAACGGAAGCGCAAGCACGGAGGCTTTTGCCTCCGTGCTTTTTTTCGGAAAGAAGTTGACAAATCAACGTTTGTTTTGTACACTATGGAGCGTTGGATATAGAAGTTGACAAATCAACAAAATGTATTTGTGAGGATATTATGATCGAACGTTTTGAATTGTTTTCGGCCTCCGTTTTCCGCATTTACCGGGATATGCAGCGCATTGAGCGGGAAGAAATGGAGAAATACGGGCTCAAGGGCGCTCTGGCCCAGTATCTGGCCATTCTGGTCCGCTTCCCGGAGGGGATCACCGCCGCCCGGCTGAAGGAAATCTGCGACAAGGACAAGGCGGCCATCTCCCGGGCGGTGGGCGAGATGGAGCAGAAAGGGCTGCTGCGCCGGCAGAATGCCAGCGACAGCGGCTATCGGGCGCTGCTTGTGCTCACGGAGGAGGGGCGGCGGGCCGCTGCCTTTGTGTGCCGCCGGGCGGAACAGGCGGTGGAGGCCGCCGGTCAGGGTCTGACGGAGGAAAACCGGGCGATCTTTTATGCGGCGCTGGGCCAGATCGCGGACAATCTCCATGCCGTCAGTCAGAAAGGAATCCCGGAAGCATGAATATTTTCAAAAAAGCCTGGTGCCGGGTATTTCAGACGGTCTTTCATATGGCGCTGCCCATCCTGCCGTACCGGGAGCCCCGGATCTATCACGATGTGGAGCAGCTGGGGGCTCTGTTTGAAGAATTGGGAGCCGGCCGGGTGATGCTTGTGACGGACGGACAGCTCCGCGCGGCGGGGGTCACCGCCCGGCTGGAGCGCTTTCTGGACCGGAGCGGCATTTTCTGCGCGGTGTACGACAAAACCGCGGCCAACCCCACCGTGGACAATGTGGAGGAGGCCCGGGCGCTGTATCTCCGGGAAGGCTGCCAGTGCCTGATCGCCTTTGGGGGCGGCTCTTCCATGGACTGCGCCAAAGCCGTGGGGGCGCGGCTGGCCTGGCCCCGGCGCTCCATGGAGAGCCTGCGGGGCAATCTGCGTATTCTGCGAAAGATCCCGCCGCTGATCGCCATCCCCACCACCGCCGGCACCGGCAGCGAGGCCACGGTGGCGGCGGTGATCACCGATGCCAAAAAGCATCACAAATATACCATGAACGATTTTTCCCTCATCCCCCGTTATGTGGTGCATGATCCGGCGGTGACCTACAGTCTGCCGCCTCATGTGACCGCCACCACGGGCATGGACGCCCTGACCCATGCGGTGGAGGTCTACATCGGCCGCTCCACCAGCCGGGAGACCCGGGCCATGGCGGAGCAGGCGGTGCGGCTGGTGTTTGAAAATCTGGAAACGGCCTACCGGGACGGCCACAACGACAATGCCCGGGCTCATATGCTCCAGGCGGCCTATCTGGCCGGAGCAGCCTTTTCCAAAAGCTATGTGGGCTATGTGCATGCCGTGGCCCATTCTCTTGGCGGCCGCTACAACATGGCCCACGGCCTGGCCAATTCCGTGCTTCTGCCCATTTTCCTGGAGGCTTATGGCCCAGTGATCCACAGACCGCTGGCCGGGCTGGCCCGGGTGGCCGGGCTGGTGGGGGCGGAGGAGGACGACGAGACCGCCGCCGGGATATTTATTGCCGAGGTGCGGGCCATGAACCGGCGCATGGGGATTCCGGAGAAGCTGTCCGGTATCCGGGCGGAGGATATCCCCGCCATGGCCAGGCACGCCGATGCGGAGGCCAATCCCCTATACCCGGTGCCTGTGCTCTGGGACCGGAAGGAGCTGGAGCGCTTTTACTATCTGGCGGCGGACTGGCATGCCCCGGAAAACAGCGATGATCGCGGAAAGAAATAACAGGAGAACGAGCCAATGAGCGTTAAAATCATCATCGATTCCGCCACCAATATCCGTGCCGGGCTGGAGAAATTCTTTACCGTTTTGCCCCTGACCCTTCGTTTCGGGGAGGAGGAATATCTGGATGGCGTGACCATCAACGCCCGGCAGTTTTACGAAAAGCTTATCGAAAGCGATGTGCTGCCCACCACCAGCCAGGCTTCGCCCTATGCCTATGAGGAGCTGTTCCGTCAGGCGGTGGAGGCGGGCCATGAGGTGGTGGCCATCACTCTGTCCTCCGGCCTGTCCGGCACCTGCCAGAGCGCCTGCATCGCGGCGGCGGAATTCGGCGGAAAGGTCCATGTGGTGGACAGCAAGTCCGTGTCCATCGGGGCAGGAATTCTGGCGGAATACGCCCTGAGCCTGGTGGAAGCGGGCTGGGGCGCTGCGGCCATCGCCCAGGCCCTGGAGGAGCAGCGGGAGAACATCCGGGTGGTGGCGGTGCTGAACACCCTGGAATTCCTTCGCAAGGGCGGGCGCATTTCCCGCAGCACCGCCGTGGCCGGCGAGCTTCTGGGCATCAAGCCGGTAGTGAGTCTGCGGGATGGCGCGGTGGAGATCCTGGGCAAGGCCCGGGGGTCGAAGCAGGGCAACAATTATCTGGTCAAGGAGATCGAGGCCGCCGGGGGCATTGATTTTGCCAGGCCCTTGCTGCTGGGCTATACGGGGCTGAGTGATGAACTGCTGCAAAAGTACATCACCGACAGCGCCGCCCTCTGGGAGGGGAAGATCGAAGAGCTGCCCCAGACCGTCATCGGCAGTGTGGTGGGCACTCACGCCGGCCCCGGGGCCATCGCCGTGGCCTTTTTCAAAAACTGAGATCAAGCGTCCGGGGCCGGCCCGGACGCTTGTTTTTATGGGGGATGATTGTCTTTTTCGGGGGAAAACGATATAATGAAAAATCACTGACACAGACGCCTGAGGTAAGGTATGAGGATAAAAGAAGGAAAGAGGATTGAATGGAGCCTGCTGCCGGTGATCTTTGCCCTGGCCTGGCCTACCATGCTGGAACAGCTGATGCAGACCGCTGTGCAGTATGTGGACACGGCCATGGTGGGCTCTCTGGGCACCCAGGCCACCGCCGCCGTGGGGGCGACGACCACCGTCAACTGGCTTCTCAACAGCTCCATCTCCGCCCTGGGGGTGGGCTTTATGTCGTTCATTGCCCGGGCGTTCGGCGCCGGGGAAAAGGAGAAAGCCACCCGGGCCGCGGCCCAGAGTGTGCTGGCCGTTTTGGCGGTGGGCCTGGCGTTCACGGCGCTGGCTATGGGGCTGAGCGGCTGTGTGCCCCGGTGGATGCAGGTGGACGAAAGTCTGCAGGCCATGGCAGGCCGCTATTTCTTCATCCTCTATACGCCTATGCTCTTCCGGGCGGCCAGCATCATCTTCGGCGCGGTGCTACGGGCGGCGGGGGACAGCAAGACCCCTATGCGGGTGGGCATCTGGGTGAATCTGATCAATGTGATTTTGAATTTCCTGCTCATCTATCCCAGCCGGACGGTGGAGCTGCTGGGCCGGCGCCTTTGGCTCCCCGGCGCGGGCTGGGGCGTGGAGGGCGCGGCGGCGGCCAGCGCCGCGGCCTACGCCGTGGGCGGTGTGATCATCACCGTGGCCCTGTGGAAGCACCCGAAAATTTCCCCCAGAGGGCAGAAAATTGCGCCGGACGGGGCCATTCTGCGGCCCTGTCTGAAGGTGGCGCTGCCCAATATGCTGCAGCGCTTTGCCACCTCTCTGGGCTATGTGGCCTTTGCGGCCATGATCAATTCCCTGGGCGAGGTCGCCGCGGCGGCCCACACCATCGCCAACACCGTGGAATCCGCCTTTTACATCCCCGGCTACGGCATGCAGGCGGCGGCGGCCACCCTGGCCGGCAATGCCTGCGGCGCCCGGGACAAAAAGCGCATGCGGGATCTGACGGTGCTCATTATGCTCATCGAAGTGGGGCTGATGCTGATCTCCGGCGGGCTGCTGTTTGCCTTCGCCCCGGGTATAGTGCGGCTGTTCTCCCGGGAGACGGCAGTGATCGCCCTGGGCAGCCTTGTGCTGCGGATGGTGGCGGTGTCCGAGCCTTTTTATGGCGTTTCCATTGTGCTGGAAGGCATCATGCACGGCACCGGCAACACCTTTACGCCTTTTTTGTATAATCTCATCGGTATGTGGGGGCTGCGCATTGTGGGCACCTTCCTCTGCACCCAGCTTTGGGGTATGGGCCTTGTGTCTGCCTGGGCCTGCATGATTTTGCACAACCTGTTTTTGTTTGTCATGTTCCTGATCCAGTGGCTCCGGGGGCGGCTGACGCCCCGGCGGGAAGAGCCCTTGGGCGGGTCCGTCTGATTACCAACGCAAGGTGAACGCATGAAAAGCTGCGGCATTCGTCCTCCTTTTCTCCGGCGCCTGCGGCGCTGGAGCAGGACCACCGGGCGCAGAGTCTGGAAGCGGTCGGGGAGGTCCTTGTTCTTCTGGGAAACGACGGAACGCTTCCCCTGACACCCGGACGGGTGGCTCTGTCTGGGGCGGGGGCGGGCGTCAATCCGGGGGGCCTTGGGCCCCAAGGATTATGCCGGCCGAATTCACTTCGGCCGGGCAGATTCAGGCAGAAAACGGCCGCCCACCGGGGCGGCCGTTTCATTTAGCTTTGGCAGAGTTCGTTGAGGGTCTGCCAGCCGATCTCCCCGGCCAGAAGCTCCAGCGTCTCGGCATCCAGCGGCTCAAAGGCGAGCTCGCCGTTTTCCCGGGCGCGTTCCGTGCCGGCGCAGACCAGCAGCGTGACAAAGCAGTTTTCCAGATCCGCCAGGATAAAGGCCTGGTCTTCGCCCAGCGCCAGGGTCAGGCGATGGCCGCTTTCTGTGGTATAAACCCACTGGCGGTCAAAGTCAATGTCCACCAGCATGCGCCGGGAAAAGCAGCCTTTGGCAAGAACATCCAGATCATAGTTTACATAACTTCCGTTTGAGAGCTCTCCGGCGGCGTTCAGGCAGAAGCCGTCGCTGCCATAGTAGCTGCCGCCGTAGGACATGAGCAGCTCCTCCGTGCCGGGGTCTTCGGGCAGAAAGCTCTCCCGGCCGCAAAGGGCATACAGCTCCTCCGGCGTGGAAGCCGGTTCATGTACTGTGGGTAGATGCAGGCCGTATTCTTCCAGGATTCGATCCAGATCGGCCCGGGCGTCCTCCGTCCAGGCCGCATTGCGGGTATAGGGGGCGAGCTCCTCGGTCCAGAGATTGTCCGGGGTGGTCTCGTCAAAGAGGGTTCCCTGGGCGTAGCGCTCCATGACGATAGCTTCCCACGCGGCCTGGGCTTCGTATTCCGGGCTGCCCTTGAGGCCGGCGCGGGAAATAAATGTATCGGCGCCGGTGAGGGGGATGGGGGTGGCAGCGGCATCGGCATCGGCATCGGATGCGGATTCCCAGGCTTCCGGAGCCGGGGTAGCGGTGAGGTTGCCGCTGTCCGGGGCGCTGTCGCTGCTTATGGGCTCCGGGGCGGGAACTGACAGGAAGCTGTCTTCCATGCGGAAATGCGCCACGGCCATGGCCGCCAGGCCCAGCAGCAAAACGGACAGGACGGCGGCCAGCAGCACACGGCCCATCCGGCGGGAAAGGGCGTGAGAGCGGCCTGGGGCAGGGGTAAGTTTATTCATTACGATCTCCTTTACACAGTCGGCGGAGACCGCGTTCAGGGGGGCCAGAGCAATGCTTTCGTCCTCGTAGCCGTCAAAGAGAGTAAAAAGATCGGTTTTCATAGGGCGCAGTCTCCTTCGGTCAAGATTCGTTTGAGTTTTTCCCGGCTTCGCCGCAGCCGGGATTTGACGGCCTCGGGGTGGAGGGCCGTTTCTGCGGCGATGGCCGGGACGCTTTGGTTGTAGTAATAGCGGCGCAGGATCAGCTCCCGGTCCAGGAGCTCCAGCCGGTTCAGTGCGGCCCGCAGACAGCGAAGGCGCTCCTTCTCGTCCAGAAAGCGCTGGGTATTGTCCTCGCTGATGAGCAGGGCGTCCTCTTCCGGAACGACAGGCGGTTTCTTTTTGCGCAAAAACATGCGGGCCTCGTTGCGGGCGGTAGCGCCCAGCCAGCCCCGGAGATGGTGGCTCCGCAGCTTTTTCCGCTGAGCCCAGAGGGCCAGAAAGCAGTTGGCGGAAAGCTCCTCCACATCTTCCCGGCGGCCGGCCTCTTTCAGCTGATGAGCGATGACGGTGGCCACATAGGGCGTGTAGAGCTCTATGATTGTTTCCAGCGCCTGCAGGTCGTTCCGGCGCAGAGCCTGGCAAAGTTTTTGGTCGTCCATGGGCGGGCTGTCCTTTCTGTGATTCGCGAATCTCACCCTTATAGATGCGCAAAGGGTCCGTTTCGGGTCAGAAAACGAAAAAATCCCCCCTGTCCGTCAACGACAGGGGGGATGCGCCTTCAGTGGCAGCCGTGGTCGCCGCAGGCGTGGCCGCCGTGGCCATGCTCGTGGTCGTGATGGTCGCAGCGGGCGTTGGGGTCATAGTCCAGCTCGCCGGCGAGAAGGGCTTTTACCGCTTCGTCGGCGCTGCCGCGGACGCCGCCGTAGAGCCGGATGCCCGCCTGGGCCAGGGCCGTCCGGGCTCCGCCGCCGATGCCGCCGCAGATGAGAACTTCCGCGCCGCCGGCGGCAAGGAAGCCGGCCAAAGCGCCGTGGCCGCTGCCCTTGGTGTCAAGAATTTCTTCGTTCACCACGGCGCCGTTTTCCACGGTGTAAAGCTTGAACTGGGCCGTGTGGCCGAAATGCTGAAAAATCTGTCCGTTTTCGTAAGTGACTGCGATTTTCATAAACCTGCTCCTTCTCGTTTCTGGCCTTATTATACCATTCATTTTCAAAAAATCGAAGAATGTTTGCAAAATAACGAAAAAGATGCGATAATGAAAAAAATGTGCATAAGGAGCGGCGCTATGCTGAAAACCAATCTTTATCCCAACGTGTTCAAGCCCCTGAAGGTGCGGGGCGTTACGCTGAAAAACCGGCTGGAATATGCCCCCACGGTGGTGCTGAAATGCTCTCCGGAGGGGGATGTGACCCAGGAAATGATCGATTTTGTGGCCTGGCAGGCGGACATCGGCGTGGCCTATCTTACCATTGGCAATACCCCGGTGGTGCATTCCGACTCCAGCGCCTGGACCTGCGAGCTGAACGTGACGGAGGATCGCTGCATCCACGGCATTGAGCAGATGATCCGCACCGCCCGGGAGCACGGCGCGGAAATGAGCATTGAGCTGTCCCATGCCGGCCGGGGCTCCAGCCATGACCCCCGTGTGCCCGCCCTGGCCCCCTCGGATGTGCCCCTCAACGGCGGCCCTCTGGGCTACATCAAGCCCATGAACCGGCAGGATATGGACTATGTGCGCAATCAGTATGTGGACTGCGCCATTCGCTGCAAAAAGGCGGGGCTGAAGATCCTGATGATCCACTGCGCCCACAATAACCTCCTGGCCCAGTTCATCTCCCCGGCCTCCAATCACCGCACGGACGAATACGGCGGCTCCCTGGAAAACCGGATGCGCTTCCCTCTGGAGGTTTTGAAGGCGGTGCGGGAAGCGGTGCCCGACATGGTCATCGAGTGCCGGGTCTCCGCCCAGGAGGACACGGCGGACGGGCTGCAGCTGGAAGAAAGCCTGCAGTTTATGGAAAAAGCCCAGGAATTTGTGGATATCATGCACATCTCCCGGGGCAACATCTTCTTCAACTACGGCTCCACCTTCACCATCCCCACCTACTTCAAGGGCCGGCAGCTGAACGTGGCCTTTGCGGCGGAGGCGAAAAAGCGCCTGCGCATCCCCGTGGCGGTGGTGGGCAACATCACCTCCCTGGCGGAAGCCGACGAGATCATCGGCTCCGGCAAGGCGGACATCGTGGTCATGGCCAAGGCCTACATGGCCGACAACGAACTCATCCACAAGAGCATCCGGGGCCGGGCAGAGGATGTGCGCCCCTGCACCCGCTGCGACTGGTGCGGCAATGCCAACAACTACGGCACCTCCATGCGCTGCGCCATCAACCCCATGCTGGGCCGGGATCTGGATCTTGCGAAGCTGGCGGAGAGTAAAAAGAAGGTTTTGGTCATCGGCGGCGGCCCCGGCGGCATGACCGCAGCCCAGACCTGCGCGGCCATGGGCCATGAGGTGACGCTGTGCGAAAAGAGCGACAAGCTGGGCGGTCAGCTGAACATTGCCTCCGCGGCGGCGTTTAAAGAGTATATGCGCTTGTACCGGGACTGGAGCATCCGGGCCACGGAGAACTGCGGGGCGAAAATTCTTTACAATACCCCCGGCAGTCTGGAACTGGTGGAGGAGCTGGATCCCGATGCCGTCATCGTGGCCACGGGCTCGAAGTTCATCCAGCCCGCCTGGGCGGCGCATCCCAGGGCGGTCAGCCTGGCGGAGGCGGAGCTGGGGCTCAAGCCGGTGGGGCAGAAGGTAGTGGTCTGCGGCAGCGGCATCAGCGGCCTGGAATGTGCGGTGGCTTTGGCCATGGAGGGCCGGGAGGTCACGGTGCTGGGCCGGCGTCCGGTGGAAGCCTGGGCGGCGGAGATGCCGGTGTTCAACCACATCGAGATCAACCATCAGCTGGCCAAGTACGGTGTGAAGCTGGTGGGCGGCGAGGCGGTCGTCTCCCTGAAGGACGACGGACTGCACACCGCCGCCGGGAATGTCTACGAGGCGGACAGCTATGTTGTTGCCCTGGGTGTGGAGCCCGACCGGGCGCTGGCGGACGAGCTGCTGGCCCGCTATCCCGAGGGCGTTTATGTCATCGGCGACTGTGTGGGCAAGGGCCGGGGTCTGGCGGAAGCCAACAACGAGGCTTTTGCCGCGGCCATCTCCATCCGATAAAAGAAAGAAAAGAACGCCCGCCGGTTTTGCCGGCGGGCGTTTGAGACTGTCAAAGAAGTGGGTATATTGCAGCGAAGCCCGGGCAGGGCGAGCCGCCCGGCGGGGCCGGGCGTAAATCCGCGGGGCCATGGGCCCCAAGGATTATGCCGGCCGAATTCACTTCGGCCGAGTAGATGAAATCAAGCTTGAAAAAAGCCCGCTTGCGGGCTTTTTTGACAAGCTGGAACGCCCGCCGGTTTTGCCGGCGGGCGTTTTGCTGAAAAAATGAATATTGGCTCTGTCCAAGCGGGGGGATATCCTGTATAATAGAGCCCAATAGAAAACGGACAGGAGGAATATGCGGTGACGATGAAAGAACAGGTCCTGCGCTGGCTGCACCATGAGCCCGGCGCCGAGCTTCCCAAGGGCGTGGTTTTGGACATGATGGGCGGCTCCGACATTCTGAAGGTGCTGGATGTGCCGGTGCGGGAGCGTCCCATGCGGGGCGACGGCTATGACGTTTTCGGCGTACACTGGAGCGCCACCGAAGGTGCCAGCCACTACACCATCGGCCAGAAGCCGGTGTATGACGACATCGAGGACTGGCGGGCGCAGGTGCGGTTCCCCAATCTTGAGAAGTTCGAGTGGGACCAGCTCAGGGCGGATGCGGAGCAGGTGGACCGGAACGAAAAGATGGTGAGCGTGGTGCTTTACACCGGCCCCTTTGAGCGGGCCACGGAGCTGACCAGCTTTGAGGACTGTCTGGTGAATCTGATGATCGACCCGGAGAGCTTTGGGGAGCTTATCGGCGCTTTGGCGGACTATAAAATCGCTGTGATCGAAAAGGTCTGGGAAAATGCCCGGCCGGATATTTTCCTCATCCATGACGACTGGGGCACCATGAAAAGCACTTTCATGAGTCCCGAACTCTGGCGGGAAGTCATCAAGCCCCACACCCAGCGCATTTACGACGCCATCCATGCCCACGGCGCTGTGGTGGCCCAGCATTCCTGCGGCGCTATCGGCCCGCTGGTGGGGGATATGGTGGAAATGGGCGCGGACTGCTGGGACGGCCAGCCGGAATGCAACGACTATCCCGCGCTGAAGGCGCAGTACGGGGACCGGCTGATCTTTTTGAAAAAGCCTGCCGGCCTGGCCAAGGCCGAGCCCGACGCCCCCATGCCTCCCATGCCCGGAGAAAAATACGGCGGTTATGCCGAATATCCCGAATTCCTGTTTTCCTGAAGGAGTATATACATCATGACGGTTATTGAAGAAATTTCCCACGCCGTAGAGATCGGCAAGATCAAGCTCATCAAAGACCTGGTGTCCCGTGCCGTTGAGGAAGGCCATTCTGCCCAGTGCATCCTGGACGAGGGCCTGCTGCATGGTATGGGCATCACCGGCGACCGCTTCACCCGCAACGAGGCATTTGTGCCGGAGGTGCTGGTGTCGGCCCGCACGATGTATAAAGGCATAGAGATCATCAAGCCTTTGCTTGCCGAAGGCGGCACCCAGACGGTGGGCAAGGCCTGCATCGGCACGGTGCAGGGCGACATGCATGACATTGGCAAGAACATTGTCAAGCTCATGCTGGAGAGCAAGAACTTTGAGGTGATCGACCTGGAAGTGGACGTGCCTCCCGAGGTCTTTGTCCAGACGGCCATAGAGGAAAACTGCGACCTGATCTGCTGCTCGGCCCTTCTGACCACCACCATGCCGGTGATGCGCCAGGTGGTGGAGGCGGCGGAGGCCGCCGGAATCCGGGACAAGGTCATCATCATGATCGGCGGCGCCCCGGTGACCCAGGCCTACTGCGACGAGATCGGCGCCGACGCCTACACCGACGACGGCAACCTGGCCGCCGTGCGGGCGGTGGAGCTGGTCACGGCCAAAAAGCAGGCCGGCTGACAAAGACAAAAAAGCCCTCCGGAGACCCGGAGGGCTTTCTTATTGGTTTTAGAACAGGCCCGAGACCTTGCCGGTCTCCACATCCACATCCACCCGGCGGTAGGCGGGATTGGAGCCGGTGCCGGGCATCATGGAGATGGTGCCGGCCATGGGGCAAAGGAATTTCGCGCCGCCGTACTCCAGAATGTCACGCACGGGCAGCCGCCAGCCCTTGGGCACGCCCTTGAGGTTGGGATCGTGGCTCAGAGATAGGTGGGTCTTGACCATCATGGTGCAGTAGTCGGCGTACTTGGGATCGTTTTCAAAGCGCTCGGCCTTCTCCAGGGCCAGGGGGGACCAGTCCACGCCGTCGGCGCCGTAAACTTCCCTGGCGATGAGCTCCACCCGCTCCCGCAGGGGGGTATCCAGCTCATAGAGGTAATGGATGGGCTCCTGAGGCTCTTCGCAGGCGTCCACCACGGCCTGGGCCAGTTCCATGGCGCCTTCGCCGCCGTACTGCCAGTGCTCGCTCAGGGCGCAGCGCACCCCCCGCTCGGCGCAGAGCCGGCGGATCAGGGCGATCTCGGCCTCGGTGTCGGTGTAGAACTTGTTGATGCAGACCACGGGCTTGATGCCGCTCTTCTGCACGTTCTTCACATGGTGGAACAGGTTCTCGCAGCCCTTTTCCAGAAGCTCCAGATTTTCCTGGGTATACTCTGTGGGCAGGGGCCGGCCGGGACGGACCTCGGGGCCGCCGCCGTGCATCTTCAGGGCGCGGATGGTGGCCACCACCACGCTGACATGAGGCTTGAGGCCGGACAGGCGGCACTTCACATTCCAGAATTTTTCAAAGCCGATGTCCGCAGCAAAGCCGGATTCAGTGACATGATAATCAAAGAGCTTCAGCGCCAGACGGTCGCCGATGATGGAGCTCTGGCCGATGGCAATGTTGGCAAAGGGGCCGGCATGGACCAGGCAGGGCTGGTATTCGCCGGTATAGCAGAGGGTGGGATTGATGGCGTTGCGCATCCAGGCGGTCATGGCGCCGGCAACTTCCAGATCCTCGGTGGTGACGGGCTTGCCCGTCTTGTCGTAGGCCAGCACGATCTTGCCGATGCGCTCGCGAAGATCCTTCAGGTCGGTGGCCACGGCCAGAATGGCCATCAGCTCGGAGCTGACGGCGATGTTGGCCCGGGTCTCCATGGGATAGCCGTCCATTTTCCCTTCCCCAAGGCCGATCCGGATCTTGCGCAGGGCCTGGGCGCAGAAGTCGATGACAAAGTTCCACTCCACCCGCTCCGGATCGATGTCCAGACGCTTCAGGCCGATGGACGCCAGCTTCTCATCGTCATAGTTGCGCTCGTGCTGCATCCGGGCGTTCAGGGCCACCATGCCCAGGTTGTGGGCGTTGGAGATGTCGTTGATATCGCCGGTGAGGCCCAGGGAGAACTCGGTCATGGGGATCAGCAGGGCGTTGCCGCCGCCGGCCGCGCTGCCCTT
>CAZSAX010000024.1:0-21482 GCA_964605075.1 uncultured Oscillospiraceae bacterium | reverse complement strand
GGGTTGAGGAAGCGTTCAAAGAAGAGGGTGTATTTCACCGGGTCCACGTCGGTGAGGGGCAGGGTGTGGCTCGCCAGCGAGCCGGCGGCGGAGCCACGGCCCGGGCCCACGGGGATGCCCTTGGACTTCGCGAAGCGGACAAAGTCCCAGACGATGAGGAAGTAGTCCACAAAGCCCATGGAGCGGATGGTCTCCAGCTCATAGTCCAGCTGCTGCTCCAGCTCCGGGCGGTGGTCGGGATAGCGGCGCTCCAGGCCTTCATAGCAAAGCTTTTTCAGGTAGGCGAAGCTGTCCGTCTCCCCTTCCGGCAGATGGAAACGGGGCAGGTGATAGTGGCCGAATTCAAAGTCGTAGTCGCACATCTCCGCGATGCGGGCGGTGTTGTCAAAGGCCTCGGGGAAGTCCGGGAACAGGGCGCGCATTTCCTCTTCGCTTTTCAGATAGAACTCCGAAGAGCCGAAGCGCATGCGATTGGGGTCATCCACGGTCTTGCCCATCTGGATGCACATGAGGACGTCCTGGGTGTGATCGTCCTCCCGGCGCAGATAGTGGGCGTCGTTGGTGGCGGCCAGGGGGATGCCGGTCTCCTGGTGGATGCGGATGAGGCCGCGCAGGGCCTGCTTTTCCTCCGGCAGACCATGATCCTGGATCTCCAGATAGAAGCGGCCCCGGCCGAACAGCCCGTCCAGCTCCAGGGCCCTGGCTCTGGCCTGCTCGTACTGGCTGTTGAGGATTTTTTGAGGAATGTCGCCGGCCACGCAGCCGGACAGGCAGATCAGGCCCTCCGAATGCTGATGCAGCAGGTCCCAGTCGATGCGGGGCTTGATGTAAAAGCCCTCGGTGAAGCCGGCAGACACCAGCCGGCAGAGGTTGTGGTAGCCGGTCTCGTTTTGGCAAAGGAGGATCAGGTGGGTGTATTCGGAGTCGATGCCGTATTCCCGGGCCGTGCGGCTCCGGGGGGCCACATAAACCTCGCAGCCGATGATGGGCCTGATGCCGGCGGAGCGGCAGGCCTTATAGAAGGCCACTGCGCCGTACATCACGCCGTGATCGGTGATGGCCAGGGCGGTCTGGCCCAGGCTTTTGGCGTATTCCGCCATGTCCCCGATGCGGCAGGCGCCGTCCAGCAGGCTGTATTCGCTATGAACATGAAGATGAACGAAGCTCATGGGCCTCTCCTTTTCGGGCCGAAGCCCGGGGCGTTTGTTTCGGGTCAGGACTCCAGCTTGTCCCGGATGTCCAGCAGTTTTTTGATCCGGTGGCCCATGCAGCTTTTGGTCACGGGCGGGTCGGACAGCATGGCCAGGTCCGCCAGGCTGCAGGCGGGGTTGGCAATGCGCAGCCAGGCGGTCTCCTGCAGCACCGGGGGCAGGGAGTCGATGCCGGGACCGGCTTCGATGGCCCGGATGGCCTGCAGCTGCTGCTGGGCGGCCTCCGTGACCCGGTCGGCGTTGTGCATGTCGCAGTTGGTGAGGCGGTTCATGGCGTTGGCCATGTCCTTTTCCACCTTGGCCTCCATGATGCCCATGGCGGTCAGGGGCGCGCCCAGGGCGGTGAAAAAGTCCTCCATGGCGGCAGACTGCTTGAAGTAGGTGATGTAGGTGGCGCCCCGGCGGGTGTCCTTGGGCTCAAAGCCCATTTCCAGCAGCAGGGAAATGGTCTCCCGGCTGACGCTGGCGTGGTCGGTGACCAGCTCCAGGTGATAGCGGCGGCTGGGGTCGGTGACGCTGCCGCCGGCCAGGAAAGCGCCCCGGAGGAAGGCCGCCCGGTCGCAGTCGGTCTCCACCAGGGCCAGGTTGATGTGGTGGGCCAGAACGCTGTCCGGCTCATAGCCGAAAGCCCGGAAGATCTGGGCGATCTTTTCCGGGTCGGTGATGGAAAGGCTCATCTTACCGCTGTGTGTTTCCGGGGGAAGGATGTCAAAGCTCAGGCCGAAGGCCCGGCGGAACAGCTTGGGCAGCCGCTGGGCGAAGGCCTCGGAGGCGGTGATGAAGCGGATGAGCCGGGGGGTGAAGCTGTTGCCGTACAGCAGGGCCCCGTAGGCCTCTGCCAGGGCGCAGCACTTTTTGGCCAGGCCATCCTTGCATAATTCGGTTTTGGCTTCGGAAGAAAACGACATCAGTAAAAGATCCTTGTGTTGGCGTGTTGACGGTAAAAGTCCATAAGCGCGTCGGACAGCGCCGCCGGGTCATGGCGGAACAGGCTCCCCTGCACCGCGCCCACCGGCGCCCGGATGACCTGCACGCCCAGGGCGGCGAGCTTATCGTCGTCGATCACCACGGGGGCGGCGTTTTCCCGGCTGTAAAGGGCCTGGGTGGCCTCGTCAATGGGCCGGTCGTTGGCCAGCACCCAGTCAAAGAGCCTGCCGCCGGTCTGATCGAAGAGGGTGCGCACATGGTCGGAGGCGGCGTAGCCCTCGGTCTCGCCGTCCTGGGTCATGACGTTGCAGACATAGACCTTCAGCGCATCCGAATTCCGGATGTGCTGGGCCACGTTGCGGATGAGAAGATTGGGCAGCACGCTGGTGTAGAGGCTCCCGGGGCCCATGACGATCATATCGGCTCCGTCGATGGCCTCCAGCACCGAGTCCAGCGCCTCGGCGCCGGGGGGCACCAGGATCATGCGGCGGATCTGGGCGTCGCTGCTTTTTTTATATTCGGTGATGCTGGTCTCGCCGGCGATGGAAACGCCGTTGTCAAACTGGGCGTAAAGGGTGAGGTTCTCCGTGGTCACGGGGAGCACCCGCCCGGTGATGGCAAGAACCTGGCTCAAAGCGGCGGTGGCCTGGTCAAAGGAGCCGGTGAGCTCGTTGAGGGCGGCGATGACCAGGTTCCCCATGTTCTGCCCGGCCAGACTTCCTTCCCGGAAGCGGTAGTTCATCAGCTGCTCCATGACGGGCTCGGCGTTGGCCAGGGCCAGGATGCAGTTGCGCACATCCCCGGGGGGCAGCATGCCCAGCTCCCGGCGCAGAACGCCGCTGCCGCCGCCGTCGTCGGTGACGGCCACGATGGCGGTGATGTCTGCGCCGCTGTTTTTCAGGCCCCGCAGCATGGTGGAAAGACCGGTGCCGCCGCCCAGGGCGGCGATGCGGGGCGCGGAACGACGGTTCATAGAGCGCTCCTTTCCATGTCCCGGTGGGACAGGGCCACGGGGAAGTTCTGTTTTTCCAGGGCGTCGGCGATGGCCTTGGCCATGGCCACGCTCCGGTGGCGGCCGCCGGTGCAGCCCACGGAGATGTTCAGTGTGTGCCGGCCTTCCTCCATGTACCGGGGCAGCAAAAACGACAGAAGATCCAGCAGCTTTTCCAGCAAAAGCCGGGAATTTTCAAAGCGGAAGATATAGTCTGCCACCACCTTGTCCAGACCGCTCAGGGGCTTGAGATCCTCCTGGTAGAAGGGATTCGGCAGGCAGCGAACGTCAAACACCAGGTCGGACTCCGGCGGAATGCCGTGCTTGAAGCCGAAGGAGCTGACGTGGACGGTGAAGTAGCTTCTGCCCGGCGCCAGAATCTCATAAAGCTTATTCTGCAGCTGGCTGAGGGAGGTGCTGCTGGTGTCGATGATGTGGTCGGCCCGCTCCCGGAAGGGGGCCATGTATTCGGTTTCCCGGCGGACGCAGTCGTCGATGCTGTCGCCGGGGCCGGCCAGAGGGTGGGGCCGGCGGCTTTCCTTGTAGCGGCGGATGAGAACGGCGGGGGCGGCCTCAATAAAGAGGACCCGCAAGCCGCAGTCCAGCCCGGCCAGCTCATCCAGGACGCCGGTCAGCTCCGCCCGGTCCTCCGCCGAGCGGCTGTCCAGCACCAGGGCCACCCGCTCAAAGCGGCCCTTGGTGGCCAGGCACAGGTCCGCAAAGCGGCGCACCAAAGCCGTGGGCATGTTGTCCACGCAGTAGTAGTCCATGTCCTCGCATACGTCCATGACCCGGGTCTTGCCCGCGCCGGACAGGCCGGTGATGATGAGAAATTCCAAAAAACTTCCTCCCTTCGGGTGGGGGCGCGTCCTCAGCGGACGATCTTGACCTCCGGCTCCAGCGCGATGCCGGAGCGTTCATACACGGTTTTCTGAATGTGCTCCATCAGGCGCAGCACGTCCTGGCAGGTGGCGCCGCCGGCGTTGATGACGAAGCCGGCGTGCTTGGCGGAGACCTGGGCGCCGCCCATGGAAAAGCCTTTGAGTCCCGCCTCGTCGATGAGGGCGGCGGCATAGCCGCCCGCCGGGCGCTTGAAGGTGCTGCCGGCGGAGGGCATTTCCAGGGGCTGACTGCCCCGGCGCTTGGCGGCCAGTTCCTTCATCCGGGCGGCAATGGCGTCTTTGTCGCCGGGGATCAGGCGAAGGCTCGTCTGCAAAACGATGCAGTCTGTGTCGGAAAAGGCGCTGCGGCGGTAGGCAAAGGCGTGTTCCGCCCCTTCATAGCGGCGCAGCTCCATGTTTTCGTCCAGGTAGTCGGTGACGGTGACGATGTCTTTCATCTCCCCGCCATAGGCGCCGGCGTTCATGCTCACCGCGCCTCCCAGGCTGCCCGGGATGCCCGCGGCAAATTCCATGCCGCCCAGCCCGGCCTGCAGGGCCATGGAGGCGGTGTGGGCCAGAGTGGCGCCGCATTCGGCGGTGACGGTGTCGCCCTGCACGCTGACCTTGCCCAGCCCCTCGCCGCATTTGATGACAAAGCGGTCCAGACCCTCGTCGGCCACCAGCAGATTGGTGCCGTTGCCCATGACGAAGGGCTTTATGCCCTTTTGCTTCAGAAGCCGGGCCAGCGCGGCCAGCTCCTCCGCCCCGCGGGGCAGGGCCATCACCGCGGCGGGGCCGCCGATGCGGAAGGAGCAGTGGCGGCTCATGGGCTCCTTTTCCCGCAGCTCCAGGGCGGGCAGGGCCTGTTTTATATCTTGGATCAGTGTTTCAAACATCATAGAATCGCTCCGGAAAAGTTGATAAAGTTGTCCACCTGGGCATCCACCCGGTTGGCCAGGACCTCGGCGGCGTTGTAGCCGCTTTTTTTCTGGCGGTTGTTCATGGCGGTGAGCTCCAGGATCACGGCCAGGTTCCGGCCGGGACGCACGGGGATGGTCACGATGGGCAGCTCCACGCCCAGGTACTGGGTGCTGTGGGTCTCGATGCCCAGACGGTCATAGTGCTTTTTCTCGTCCCAGAGCTCCAGCGCCACCACCAGGTCGATGCGGGTCTCGGGCTTCACGGCGCCGATGCCGTAAAGGTTCTGGATGTCCACCACGCCGATGCCCCGCAGCTCCATGAAGTTGCGGATGATCTCCGGCGCCCGGCCCTCCAGGGTGGAGCGGGAGGTGCGCAGGATCTCCACGGCGTCGTCGGCAATGAGCCGGTGGCCGCGCTTGATGAGCTCCAGGGCGGTCTCGGACTTGCCCACGCCGCTGTCGCCGGTGATGAGCATGCCTTCGCCGTGGACCTCCACCAGAACGCCGTGCACGGTCTCCCGGGGAGCCAGGTGCCGCCGGAGGGTGCCGATGAGCTGGGCGTAGATCTCGGAGGTGTCCACCTCCGTGGCCAGAATGGTGATGTTGTACTTTTCTGCCATCTCCAGGCATTCGGGCAGGATCTCCTCGTCATGGGCGATGAGGATGGCCGGGCAGCCCCGGCTCATCAGTTCCCCGAAGGTGCTCAGCCGGGAGGGGCGGGTCTTGCTGAGCATGAAGGTGCTCTCTGCCTTGCCCATGATCTGAATGCGGGACGGATCGTAGTAATCAAAGAAACCGATCAGCTGCAGACCGGGGCGGTTCAGGTCCGCGGTCTGGATGAGGACGCTGTCATAGTCGCTGGCGGCATAGACAACACGAAGGTCGCTGTGCTCCGCCACCACGGCGGACAGCTTCACGCTGTATGGATTGGCCATGGGAATACCTCCCGTTTAAATATATCTTATTGTATACATATTTGGCTTTTTTCGCAATATGAAAAAAATACTTGCAATTTGTTTTCTCTTCTGGTATAGTATGAAAGCTGTTCATGTTTGAGACAGCAGGAAGGAGCTG
Organism: uncultured Oscillospiraceae bacterium; assembly: GCA_964605075.1. Classification (GTDB taxonomy): domain Bacteria; phylum Bacillota; class Clostridia; order Oscillospirales; family Oscillospiraceae; genus CAJOIG01. The sequence goes on along the minus strand of CAZSAX010000024.1, from coordinate 15,478 downwards.
ATTTCGATGGCAAAATGTGAGGTTTGCGGCAAAGGCGTGACTTTCGGCATCCAGGTCAGCCACTCCCACAGGCGCTCTAATCGCACTTGGAAGCCCAATGTCAAGCGCGTCAAGGCGATAGTGGACGGCCAGCCGAAGCACATTCATGTTTGCACTCGCTGCCTGCGCAGCGGCAAAGTGGAGCGTGCGGTCTGATTTTTGCTCAAGCAGCGCCCGGGAAATTCCCGGGCGCTTTTCCTATGCCCGCCGGCAGACTCCGTCTGCCGGCGGGCATAGCTTTATCATAAGGGGATGAAAAGAGGTCAGGATTTTCCTGACCTCTTTTTGGGTTAGTCGTTGTTTTCTTCTTCGGTTGGCTGGGGCGGCACGACCCGGAGCTTTTCCACCCGCTTGTCGTCCGTTTCCAGAACGGTGACAGAAAAGCCTTCGTATTCAAAGTGGTCCCCGGGCTGGGCGAAGCCGTCCAGCATTTCCATGGTCCAGCCGCCGATGGTCTCGCTTTCAAAGTCGAAGTTCGCCTCGTCCAGTCCGGCCAGCTCCAGAAAGTCGTAAACGCTCATGTCGCCGTCCAGAATGAGCTCGCCGTTGTCTTTTTCCACGATCTCGGGCTCCACCTCGTCGGTCTCGTCCCAGATCTCCCCCACCAGCTCTTCCAGAATGTCCTCCATGGAAAGAACGCCGGCGGTGCCGCCGTATTCGTCGGTGACGATGGCCAGATGGGTCTTGCGCCGGCGCAGCTCATCCAGCACCTTGGGCAGCTTTACGGTTTTGTACACCCAGCAGGGCTCGCTCAGCAGGCTGCGGATGTCGGGCTTTTCGTTTTCCAGCAGGGCCCGGTAAAAGGCGTTGAGGTGCAGAACGCCGATGATGTTGTCGGTGTCGCCCTCGTACACAGGCAGACGGGAGAAGGGGGCCTCGTCGATCTGGCGGCAAAGCTCTTCCCAGTCGTCCTCGATGTCCAGGGCCATCATGTCCACCCGGGCGGTCATGGCCTCGCTGGCGGAAATGTCGGAAAAGTCCAGAGCGGCCTGGAGCAGCTCGCTGCGGTCCTCGTCCAGAACCTCTTCATCTTCCGCGGTCTCGATGATGGACTGCAGCTCCTCCACAGCGGCCTCCTGGGCATCGTCCTCGCCGGCGTCGGATTTTACGCCCCGGGCGATCAGGGACACCAGGGACACCACGCACCACACCAGCGGCCGCAGGATCCATTCCAGCAGCTGCAGCAGGCCGGAAAAGGCCAGAACCATGCTGTTGGCGTTTTTCTTGGCCACGATCTTGGGCATGGTCTCGCCGAAAATGATGACCAGCAGGGTGACGCAGATGGTGGCTGCCGTGGTGCAGAGCCCTTCGGAAAGGCCGGAGCTGGCGGCAATGAGGATGGCGATGACCGACGACAGGGAGGACGCGGCCACATTGACCAGATTGTTGCCGATGAGGATGGTGGAAAGAGCGGCGTCATAGCGCTCCACCAGGCGCAGGGCCCGGGCGGCCCGGCGGCTGCCGTTGTCGCGCATGTTTTCCAGGCGCAGACGGTTGGCGGAAGAGATGCTCATCTCCGCGGCGGAGAAAAAGGCCGAGCAGACCACACAGAGGGCCAGGGCGATATAGTAAAGGCTCATTCGTCCTCGCCTCCCTTCTCTTCCGGCGCAAGGGGCTGCGCGGTGAGCTTGCGGATGCGGTGCTGATGGATGTCGGAGATGGTGAAGCAAAGCCCGTGATAGGTGAAGCTGTCCCGCTGACTGGGCATGAAATCAAACTGATCCAGGGTCCATTCCGCCAGCGACAGATGCACGATGTCCTCGTTGTTTTCCGGGTCGTCAAAGTCCAGAAGCTCAAAGGCCTCGCCCACGTCCAGACCCGCGTCCAGCTCATAGCGGCCGCCGCCCAGGGGCACGAAGTATTCCACGACCTCGTCTTCCTCGTCCCAGATCTCGCCCACCAGCTCTTCCAGAATGTCCTCGATGGTGAGAATGCCCAGGGTGCCGCCCCAGGCATCGGTGACCACGGCCATGTTCACCCGCCGCCGGCTCATTTCCGGCAGAAGGTCATCCACGTTGGTGCCGGCAGGGACATAGCAGGCCTCGTCCAGCAGGGCGTGCAGATCCAGGGCGTCGCCCTGGCGCAGCCAGGTCTTGATGAATTTGCGGATCTGCAGAACGCCGATGATGTTGTCGATGCTGCCCTCGTACACGGGCAGACGGCTGTGGCGCTGATTTTTCACAAACTCCGCGATTTTTTCCGCCGGCCAGGCGGCATCCACGGCGGCAATGTCCACCCGGGCGGTGAGCACGTTTTCCGCGGTCACATCGCCGAACTCCAGGGCGGACTGCACCAGGTCGCCCTGGTCCTCGTCCAGCTCGCCGGCGTCGGTCATGTCCTCGATGAGGTCATAGAGCTCGTCTTCCGTCACGCTCACTTCGCTGTCGCCGCGGGTGAGGCGGGCGGCAAACTGGCCGATGGCAGTGAGGACGGCGGCCAGGGGAGCGAAAATGCGCATAAAAAAGCACAGCGGCCCCGCGGTCTGCAAACAGAACCGCTCGCTGTTCATCTTGGCAAGGCTCTTCGGGAGCATTTCTCCGACGAAGAATATGACGATGGTGAACACGACCGTTCCGACCGCCACATAGTTCATACCCCACAGCTTTGTCACCAGCAGCGTGACCAGCGCGGCCGCCGTCAGGTGGATGATGTTGGTGCCGATGAGGATGGTGGTGATGGCGCTGTCGAAGTGGTCCAGGACCCACATCGCTTTTTTTGCCCGGTTATCCCCCTTGTCCATGCGGCTGCGGATGCGGTTCCGGGACACGCTGGCAAAGGAGGTTTCGGCCATGGCGAACCACATGGCCGCCAGAATCAGGCCAAGGATCACCAGAATGTACATGAAGATGCTGTTTCCCGTCAGGGGGGATTGAATACTTCCATCATCCATGGAGGATGGATCACACTCCTTTAAAAATAATCCAGATTATTCTACCATGCGTTTACGCTCTCGTCAACTTATGATATAATTCCGGGTATGGTACGTTTGATTTTGGGCCGGGCGGGGAGCGGCAAGACCGCCCGGGTGTTTGAAGAGATCGCCGCCGATACCGCCCGGCACCGGGGCGGCATGATCCTGCTGGTCCCCGAGCAGTACAGCCACGAGGCCGAGCGGGAGCTTTGCGCTGCCGCGGGAGATGGGCTGTCCGCCTGCGCGGAGGTCCTGAGCTTCACGGGGCTGGCCCGGAAGGTCTTTGCCCAGTGCGGCGGCGCCCGGCCCGCCATGGACGGCGGCGGGCGCATGCTCTGCATGGCCTCGGCCATGGACGCTGTGGGCGGCACGCTGAAGGTCTATGGCCGGGGGCGGCGGGAACCCCGGCTGCTGGCCGAGCTTCTGAGGGCGGTGGATGAGCTGAAAAATGCCGGCATCACGCCCCAGACGCTGAGTGAAGCGGCCTCCCGGGCCCAGGGGGCTCTGGCGGACAAGCTGTCCGATCTGGCCCTTTTGTCCGAGGCCTTTTCGGCCCTGCAGGCCCGTTCCGGGGCGGACAGTGCGGATGCGCTGGAGACCCTGGCGGCCCTGATCGGCGACAGTCTGACGGTAAAGGGCCGCTTCTATGTGGACGGCTTTTCGGACTTTACCTGTCTGGAACAGCAGGTGCTCTCGGCCATCATCGCCGCCGGGGCCGAGCTGACGCTGTGCCTGACCTGCGGCCAGGAGGAGGACGACGAGCTTTTTGCCCTGCCCCGGCGCACAGCCCGGTGGCTTGCGGACTGCGCCCGGGAGCATGGACAGGCGGTGCAGACCGAATGGATGGAAACGGCGGAGGAAGGCCCCATTGCCTTTCTGGCGAACCGGCTGTTCCGCTTCGGACGGGAAGAGGCGCCGGAAAACGGCGGCGCGGTGGAGCTGGTGACGGCGGGCTCGGCGGCAGAGGAATGTGAGCTGGCTGCCGCCCGGATGCGGGCGCTGGCCCGGCAGGGCTGCCGCTGGCGGGACATGGCTGTGGCGGTGCGGGGCTTCGAGGACTACCGCTGCGCCCTGGAGAGCGTCTGCGAGCGTTACGGCGTGCCGCTGTTCATGTCCGGGCGAAGCGATATTCTGCAAAAAAGCCTGCCCCTGGCCATTGCCTCCGTGCTGGAGGCGGTGGAGCGGGGCTATGAATACGAGGCCATGTTCAGCTATCTGAAAACAGGCCTTGCCGGCTTTGCGCCGGAAGAGCTGGATCTTTTGGAGAACTATGTGATCCTCTGGGGCATCCGGGGGAATCTGTGGGCCCGGCCCTTCACCCAGCATCCCGAGGGCTACAACCGGGAGGCTACGGAGGCCTCGGAGGCCCTTCTGGCCCGGCTGAACGAACAGCGGGCGGCCATCATCGGCCCTCTGAAGGCCCTGGAACGGGCCGGGAAAGAGGCGGCCACCGCCGCCGGTCAGGCGCAGGCCCTGGCAGAGTTTCTGCTGGAGATCCGGCTGCCGGAGCAGCTGGAAGCCCGGGCGGCGGCGCTGGAAGCCCGGGATATGCCGGAGATGGCCGCGGAATACGGCCGGCTCTGGGATATCGTCTGCACGGCGCTGGAGCAGTTTGCCGCCGTGCTGGGGGATATGCCCATGGAGCAGGGGCTGTTTGCGGCGCTGTTTTCCCTGATGCTGGGGCAGTACGATGTGAATGTGATCCCGGTGTCGCTGGATCGGGTGCAGGCCGGGGAAATGGACAAAATGCGCCGGCGGCACATCCGGCATCTGCTGGTGCTGGGGGCCACCGATGAGCGTCTGCCCGCCCCGACGGAAGCCGGAGGCATCTTCTCCCCGGAGGAGCGGGAGGAGCTGGGGGGCATGGGCTTTGCGCTGGGCAGCGCCGAGGAGGATCTGAGCCGGGAGTTTGGCCGGATCTACAATTGCCTGAGCCTGCCGTCGGAAACTTTGTACATCAGCCGTTCCCTCACCGACGCCGAAGGCGGCGAGAGCCGGCCCTCCATGATCGTGGAGCGGGCCCGGGCGCTGCTGGGGCTGACGGAGCGGCGGGGGGATCTGGCGGAAGCCCGGCTGCAGGCAGAGGCCCCGGCCCGGGATCTGGCTGTGATGGCGGCGGCGGGGGACACAAGCCCCCAGGCCCGGGCGGCCCTGGCCTGTTTTATTCAGAAGGGCGAAGGGGAAGCCATGGCCCGCCTGGCCCGGACGGCCCGGCAGGACCGGAGCGCCCTGAGCCCGGAAGCGGTGCAGGCCATTTACGGCAAAAAGCCCAGCCTGTCCGCCACCCGGGCGGAAAAATTCAACGCCTGCCGCTTTGGTTATTTCATGCAGTATGGCCTGAAAGCCAGGCCCCGGCAGCCGGCTTTGTTCGACCCCCGGGATTACGGCAGCTTCCTGCATGAGGTGCTGGAGCTGGTGGCCCGGGAGGCCATGGAGCGGGGCGGCTTCAAGGCCCTGAGCCGGGGGGACATCGAAGCCCTGGCCGACAAATACATGGAGGATTACATCCACCGCCGGCTCAACGACTTTGCGGAAAAAAGCCCCCGCTTTGTGTATCTTTTCAAGCGCCTGCGGCGCACGGTGCGGCAGGTGGCGGCGGATATGTGGGAAGAGCTGTCCCGGTCGGACTTTGTGCCTTTGGAGATCGAGCTGGATCTTGCCGCCGAAGGCGTTCTGAGCCCGGAAGAGGACGGTGATATGCGTTTGAACGGCCGGGTGGACCGGGTGGACGGCTGGGTGAAGGACGATGTGTTGTACCTGCGGGTCACGGACTATAAGACCGGGGTGAAAAAGTTCTCGTTGTCCGACCTCTGCCGGGGCATGGACATGCAGATGCTTTTGTATCTGTTCACCCTGCAGAAGCGGGGGCAGGAGCACTTCAGGGCGGAAAAGATCCTGCCGGTGGGCGTTCTTTACGCCCCGGCCCGCACCACCCTCACGGCGGCGGACTGCGAGCTGACGGAGGAAGAGCTTTCCGCTTTACGCCGATCGGACACCAGGCGCAGCGGACTGGTGCTTCAGGACGACGAGGTGCTGGAGGCCATGGAACACGGCCCGGAAAAGCGCTTTTTGCCGGTGCGCATGGGCAAAAACGGGCCCGGCGGGGATGCGCTGGTGAGTCTGGAGCGCTTTGGCGCCCTGAGCCGTTACATCGACAAGACCCTGAAAGAGCTGGCGGCCGAGCTGCGCGCCGGCAGTGTGGAGGCGGACCCCTGGTTCAAAAACGCCCGGGACAACGCCTGTGCCTATTGTGATATGAAAGACGCCTGCCTGTTTGACGAAGGCTGCGACCGGCGCCGGCCGGTGACCAATCTGAAAGCAGCGGAGGCGTGGGAAAGGATCGAAAATGCCCAGGTTTGAGCTGACAAGTTCACAGAGCGAAGCGGTTTACACCCGGGGCAAGCCCCTGCTGGTGTCCGCCGCGGCGGGCAGTGGCAAGACCCGGGTGCTCACCGAGCGGCTCATGGCCCGGGTGGCGGAGGGAGAGGACATTGACCGCTTCCTGGTCATCACCTTCACCCGGGCGGCGGCGGCGGAGCTCCGGGGGCGCATCCTCACGGAGCTCAACGAGCGCAGCGCGGCCGATCCCGCCGACCGGCGGCTGCGCCGGCAGGCGGCGCTGCTGTACCGGGCCCACATCGGCACCATCGACAGCTTCTGTGCCGGCCTTTTGCGGGAAAATGCCCATGTGCTGGGCCTTTCCCCGGGCTTTGCCATGCTGGAGCAGGAGCGGGGCGAGGCCATGCGCCGCCGGGCCCTGGAAGAGGTGCTGGACCGGGCCTATGAGACCATCGAAGAAGACGGGGATTTCCGGGCTCTGGTGGACTGCGCCGGGGCCGGCCGGGACGATGGGCGTCTGGCGGAGCTGATTTTGTCGCTCCACGACCAGATGCAGAGCCGGGCCTGGCCGGAGCTCTGGGCGGCGCAGGCCCTTTCCATGCTGGCGGCGGAAGAGACGGAGGATGCGGGGCAGACCCCCTGGGGGGCCTGGCTTTTGCAGGATGCCGCGGCGGAGGCGGAATACCAGGCGGAAGAGCTGGAAAAAGCCCTGGTCTTCATGCGGGGCGACGAGAAAATGGAAAAAGCCTATCAGGCTTCCTTTGCCGAGGGGGCGCTCTGCCTGCGGGATATCGCCCGGGCGGCCCGGGACGGTCGGTGGGACCGGGCGGCGGACTTCGCCCAGGGCCCCTGGCCCAGCCTGGGGCGGCTGACGAAATACGGGGACGAGGCCCGGAAGGAGTACATCAAGGGCTTCTGGGACCGGGCCAAAAAAGGCCGGGAAAAGATCGCCAAAACCCTGGCCGGGCGCAGCGAAGCGCTTTTGCAGGGGCTCCGGGCCTCGCAGGGGCCGCTGAAGGCCCTGATGGGGCTGGTGTCGGCGCTGGACCGGGAATTTGCTGCCCGGAAGCGCCGGGCGGACGTCTGCGATTTTTCCGATGTGGAGCATTTCTGCATCCGGCTGCTGTCGAAGCCGGACGGCAGCCCCACGGCGCTGGCGCAAAAGCTTTCCGGACGCTTTGCCGAGGTGATGGTGGACGAGTACCAGGACGTGAACGCCGTGCAGGAGACCATCTTCCACTGCCTGTCCGACCAGGGGCGAAAGCTGTTTGTGGTGGGCGATGTGAAGCAGAGCATTTATCGCTTCCGGCTGGCCGATCCCGGCATCTTCCTGAACAAATATGAGGCCTTTGCCCGGGATGATACGGCCTGCCGGGTGCTGCTGCGGGAGAATTTCCGCAGCGCCGGGCCGGTGCTGGCGGCGGCCAACACGGTCTTTGACGCCATTTTGTCCAAAGAGCTGGGCGAGATCGAGTACGACGAGGAAGCCCGGCTGGTCTGCGGGGCCCAGGGCTATCCCGGGGATGTGCCGAAGCCGGAGCTCTGTGTTCTGGACTACGGCGGCGACGAGGAGCTGCCGGACAAGACCCTGGCGGAGGCCCGCTATGTGGCCGGACGCATCCGGCAGATGGTGCAGAACCGGGAACTCATCACCGACGGGGGTGCCCGGCGGCCGGTGGGCTACGGGGACATTGCCATTCTGCTGCGCACCCCGGGCAGCACCGGTGCGGCCTACCGCCGGGCGCTGGTGGAGGCCGGTATCCCGGTGAACGCCCGGCAGGGCGGGGCTTTCTTTGAACAGCCGGAGATCCGCTTCGTGCTGTCCATGCTGGCGGTGACGGACAATCCCCGGCAGGACGTGCCGCTGATCGCGGCCCTGCGCTCGGCGCCCTATGGCTTCACGCCGGACGAGCTGGCGGCGGTCCGGGCGGCGGACAGAGGGGATTTCTGGACGGCGCTGCAGGTCCGCGCCAAGTCGGACGGACGCTGCGCCGGCTTTGTGAACACTGTGGAGGAGCTGCGGGCGCTGAGCCGGGAGCTTTCCACGGACGCCCTGCTGCGCCGGCTCTATGACAAAACCGGGCTGATGGCCGTTTGCAGCGCCATGCCGGACGGCGGCGGCCGGGTGAGCAACCTGATGATGCTTTACGAATACGCCCGGAAATTCGAGCAGGAGGGCTTCCGGGGGCTGTTCCGCTTTGTCTCCTGGCTGAAAAGCCTTGCAGAGCGGGGGGAAGAGCCCGCGGCGCCGGCGGAAAAGGGCGCGGTGCAGATCCTGAGCATCCACAAATCCAAGGGCCTGGAATTCCCGGTGGTCTTTCTGGCCGACCTGAGCCATCGCTGGCGAAACAGCGGCGGCGAGGCCGTTCTGTGCCACAGCGATTTTGGGCTGGGACTGAAGGTGACGGACAGCGTCCGGGGCGTGGTTTATCCCAATCTGGCCTGGCGGGCCATTGCCGCCCGGCAGAAGCGGGAGGAGCTTTCCGAGCAGATGCGGGTGCTGTATGTGGCCATGACCCGGGCCAGGGAGCGGCTGATCATGAGCTGCTCCATGAAAAAAGCGGAGGAAAAGCTGGATTCCTGCCGGGCCGGGGCGCAGAGCCCGGTGAGCCCCCGGAAGCTCATGACGGCGGACAGCATGGCCCCCTGGCTGATCCAGGCGGCCGCCGCGGACGCCGGGGAGACCATGGAGATGAAGCTGGTCCGGCCGTGGGACGGCCCGGCGGAAGATTTGCTCCCGGCGCTGGAAACGGCGGCGCAAGCCGATCCGGCCCGGGTGGCGGCCCTGAAAGAGCGGCTGGCCTGGCGCTACCCTCATCAGGCGGCCATGGGCCTTCCCTCCAAGCTTACCGCCACGGAGGCCAAAAATCTTCGGGACGGCGCCGATCCGGAGGCGGCTTCGGTCCTGCCGGCGCCGCGCAGCTTCCGCAAGCCGGACTTCGGGAAAAAGGACCGGCCACTCAGCGGCGCGGAACGGGGCATCGCGGCCCATCTGGTGATGCAGTACATCGAGCTTTCCCGAACGGAAAACGAAGAGCAGATCGCCGCAGAGATCCGGCGCCTGCGGCAGCAGGGCTTTCTGGATGAACGGCAGGCCGAGGCGGTTGCCCCGGACGATGTTCTGGCCTTTTTCCGGTCGGACATCGGGCAGCGGGTGAAAAAGGCCGAAAAGATCTGGCGGGAATTCCGCTTTTCCCTGCTCTGCCCGGCGAAAAGCTGGTTCGAGGAGGCGCCGGAAGACGAGCAGGTGCTTCTGCAGGGCGTGATCGACCTTTGTATCCAGGAAGAGGGAAAGCTTACCATCATCGACTTCAAAACCGATGCCCAGGTGGCCCCGGAGCTTTATGCCGGACAGCTTCGCAGCTATGCCATGGCCATGAGCCGCATCACGGGGCTTCCCGTGAGAGGCGCAGAGCTTTGGTATTTGAGGAAAAAAGTGCAGAAAAGCCTTGCAATGGAAGAGATTCTGTGTTAAAGTATCGCTTGCGTCTTGTAACGGCGATTTTTATCCCACGCACTCAAGACAGCTTATTATGAGGTGAAAGACAATGAAAGAAGGCATCCATCCCAAGTACCAGAAGACCACCATCCGCTGCGCCTGCGGCAACGTCATCGAGACCGGCTCCACCCGTGAGAACATCACCGTGGAAATCTGCTCCAAGTGCCACCCCTTCTACACCGGCAAGCAGAAGCTCGTGGACACCAGCGGCCGCGTGGACAAGTTCAACAAGAAGTACAACCTGGGCTGATCCGTTCAATAACAATACCCCCGACCATCCGGTCGGGGGTTTTGTTTTGTGGAAACGGAAAAATGAACAAAATGTAAACAAGCTGGAGGCGGTGGAAAAAGATGGTTGACCTGCGTAAGGAGGGTGACATATACTCATCATATAATGATTTCCAAAAGGAGGAAGTCTGAGGTATGAAATTGCGCGACCGCATTCTGGCCCTGCTGATGGCGGGGCTGCTGTGTCTGTCTGTGATGGGCATGACCTTGATCGATGCACCGGTGGCGGCCGGTGTTGTGATGGAAAGTGAGGCGGCGCCGGAGGAGGAATCCGTGCCTCCGGAAGAGTCCGGGGCGGTGCCGGAAGAAGAACCGGCGGAAGAGGAGACTCCGGCGGCCGGCGAGCCCGCCCCGGCGGCAGAGCTGCCGGCGGCCTGGGACGGCGAGGGAGAGACGGCCTGGACGCCGGATGCGTCCGGCAGCCTGACCATCAGCGCCACCGGGGCGCTGACGGAGGTGCCCGCGGGCAGCAGCCTTGCGGGCGTGACGAATCTTGTCATTGGTGAGGGCGTCACCTCCATTGGAAGCGGCGTGTTTTCCGCTTGTACTTCGCTGGAAAAGCTGACCCTGCCGACCACGATCACGGAGATCGCGGCGGATGCCTTCCCGGCTATGGAAATTGCCGCGGCCAGCCAGAGCGGCAGCGAGTTCGGGCCTGTAGGGCTGCCCGGGGAGCCCGATTTGAGCGGCGTGCAGAGCGTGACGGTGTATTATCGGGGCACGGAAGAGGCATGGGCTGGTGTGAACTGGTTGGATACCGAGGGCGCCCGGCGTGCGCCCACCTACTACAACGCCTCCGGCGCAGCCATTACCAGCCTGGTGGTGGGCGACGGCCATCCGGTGCTGGAGTTTGAAGAAGGCACGCAGACCGCATACCGCGCCCAGGGCGGTGATCCGGATCTGGGCATAGTCGGCAGCAGATATCTGGTCTTTGACATTGCCAATGCCCTGCAGGCGTGCACGGAAGACCGAAGTCTGACCATTACCCACGCAGACGGCTTTTCCTGCACATTTGATCTCCGCGGCAGCATGGCGTATCTGGGTCAGAGCGTTCAGGTGACGGACGATCAGACGGAGGCGGGCTGGAGCGTCGGCGACCAGCATTTCCACTATGCCATTGGCGGGGTGGAGTCCGGCGAAGTGCTGGTGAAGGTCAATCCCAGCACCTTGGTGGCTCTGGAGCTGGTGAGCGGGAGCGGTTATGAATACGTGGTCGGACTGGACAATAACGGCGAGGAAGGGAAGTACGATTCCTCTTTTGCCATGAACGGCGCGGTCATCTGTGCGACGTTCACGGACGACGCGCCCCTGCTGATCACCCTGGACAGGCTCAACGCGGACGAAAAGGGCCTGCAGACCATCGCCGGCTATCCGGTTATCATTGACGATAATCAGCCCTGGGATGCGTCCAAAGAGAACAGCGTTACCCTGACCTGGCGGGGCAAAAGGGTAGAGCTCCCGGTAACGATCATTGAAAATCCGGTGGAAAGCATTGAGGTGATCGCCGGGCAGAGCACGCTTTATGAGTACATGGAATATACCGAGGGCGAATGGCGCCGCGCCGGCCCTGAAGGTGGCGCCGGCCCTGGTGACGGTCCCGATGGCGGTGCCGGTCCCGATGGCGATACCGGTCCCGATGGCGATACCGGTCCCGATGGCGGTGGCAGCGATGAGAATGTGTTCTATTATGATGCGGCGCCGCTGATCCAGGGTCTTGTTCTGCAGGTCAATTACAAAGACGGAAGCCATGTGACCTGGAATGTGGCCGAGGATGGCACCAGACTCAATGGCCGGCCCCTGGAAGCGGCAAGCCTGACCAACTGGAAAGCCAATGTGGATGTCGACGGGGACCGGGATGCAGACATCAACAACACGCTGACGCTGTCCTACATGGGAGTCACGGCGGAAGTTGAGGGCATCACCGTAAAGAAATGCCCTGTGACCTCTCTGAAGGTGCTTAAGGTGAACTATGAATATCTCAAGGGCTGCGAGGCCGATACTTGGGGAGACGAGGAGAAGTACTCCCTCGCACCGCTGCTGAAGCACCTGGTGCTGGAGATCGGTTATTATGACGGCACAACCGTGGAATGGGATACGGCGGAAAAAGGTCTGACGGTGGACGGCATGACGCTGACGATCTCCACCAGCAGCACAAGCAAAAGCGAGAGCTGGGTGCCGCTGACGGAAGGTGACAATGCGTTCTGGGTGTATCTGGCCAATCTGAGCGCCGGGAGCAAGGTGAAACTGCTGACGGAAAGCCCGGTGGAGAAGATCACCGTGACGGAGCCCTACAGCTGCACCATCTGGAAGGGTGTTCACAGCTTCCTGCCCTGGGGGGCGGAGCTTACCATCGACTATAAAGATGGAAGCCGTGCCCAATACAGCATTGACGGCAGCCTGACCTTTATTGCTTCCGACACGGTTTCCGGCTACTATCTGCCCGACGGGCATTATCTGACCATAGACATGCCGGAAAGAAACTGCGGCGACCACCAGGGCACCATAAGCTATCTGGGCGAGAGCGTGGCCTTTGATTATACGGTCAAGGGCGGCAGCACGGACGGCAACGGTCTTGGAATCGACAGTGTTGTGGCCGAAAATCCCTCGGCAGACGGCATCGGCATGAGCCTGAAGATCTTTTACGATAACGGCAGCAGCTACAGCTTCACCCTGGCGGAAACGGATATTATCAAAGAACGCCACACGGAGGCCGGCATGACCAGCAGCATGGTCGGCGCCACCCTTCAGCGCCATCTGGCGGAGGTGGACGGCCAGCTGGCGGACATCATCTTCTATTCCTACTGCGATGAAGAAGGCGCCTTGTCGGCGCTGTATATGCAGGCGCAGAACACCTGGCTGGAGAGCTACGAAAGTGCTGTCGGAGAGGGCAGCGAAACGATCCTGCTGTACCGCAGGGGGCTGGTGGTCATCACTGCGGGTTGGGGAGACGAGTCTTATGGCAGCATTGATGGCAGCTATGTGGCGCCTGCCGGGGGCGTGGATCACAACGACGCTACGGTCAGCAGCGGCGCAGAGAGCATCGGCATCGATGTGACCAGCGGCGGGCCGGCGACCAATACCAGCATCCGCATGAGCTATTCTGCGGCGGTATCCCTGGCGGAAAGCGGTAAGAATGTGGAAATTGCCACCGATCTGGCGGCGCTGAGCTTTGACGAGGCCACGGTGGCCGAGATCGCCCAGAGTGTGGAGAGCCGGGTGGACATCCTGGTGAGTCTGGAGGAAGAAACGGACAGCGCTGTGCTGGATGTGACTTTGTCGGTGCCGAGCGGGAGCGGCCAGGAACTGCATCTGCTGAGCGAAACGGAAACACAGCGGAGCATTTCCCTGCGGCTGCCTGTGCCCGCCTGTCTGGCAGACTGCGAAACCATTTATGTGTATTACCGGGCGGAGGACGGCGAACGGACCCGGATGCCGGCGGAGGTGTACGAAGAGAATGGAGAAAAATACATCCTCATCGAGACCAACCACTTCTCCGAATACCAGCTTACCGGCCTGAGCGATGACGACGCGGAGATCCGGGTGGTCCTGGACTACGGCAACGGCACCACGGAAGTGACCACCGTGGCCCCCGGCGGCCTGCCGGCGACTCCGGAACGGGAGGGCTTTGAATTCCTGGGCTGGTACGACGAAGACGGCGATAAGGTGGAGAGCGTGACCCAGGCGATCACCCTTTATGCCAAGTGGCAGGAAGCGGCGGCGCCCAGTCCGAGCACCTCTCCCAGCCCCACGCCCACGGCAACCCCCGTGCCCACGGTCACCCCTGCACCCACGGCCACGCCTGTGCCTGTGGCAACCCCCGCCCCGGCGGATGAGGGGATCGTAAAGACCGGTGATGACAATCATCCCGGACTTTGGCTGGCCCTGGCGGTGCTGAGCGCCACGGCGTTGGGGATCGCAGTTAAGAAGAAAAGAGTATCATAAAGAAAAAACCGGCACAGCAAAAGCTGTGCCGGTTTTGGAGACTGTCAAAGAAGTGGGTATGTCGCAGCGAAGCCCGGGCAGGGCGAGCCGCCCGGCGGGGCCGGGCGTAAATCCGGGGGGCCTTGGCCCCCCGGATTATGCCGGGCGAATTCACTTCGGCCGAGCAGATGGAATCCAGCTTGAAAAAGCCCGCAAGCGGGCTTTTTCAAGCTGAAAAACCGGCACAGCTTTTGCTGTGCCGGTTTTGTTGTTGGTTGGAATCAGGCCTTCACGGATTCGAAGTCTTCCTCGATCTCCTTGGAGGGGGGCGCGGTGAGCAGGGACACCACAACGATGCAGATGCTGGAGAAGATGAAGGCGGGGAGCAGCTCGTAGATGGCGAAGGCGCCGCCCAGCTTGCTGATCACAAGCTTCCACAAAAAGACCATTCCGGCACCGCTCACCATGCCGGCGATGGCACCGGCGCGGTTGGTACGCTTCCAGAAGAGGCTGAACAGCATCAGCGGGCCAAAGGTGGCGCCGAAGCCGGCCCAGGCGAAGGAGACGATCTTGAAGATGACGCTGTTTTCGTTCAGCGCGATGACCATGGCGATCAGCGCGATGACCAGAAGGGTGATGCGGGACACCAGCATGACCTTCTTGTCGCTGGCTTTTTTGTCGATCACGCCCTGATAAATGTTCTTGGCCAGTGCAGAGGCGGCGATGAGAAGGTAGGAGTCGGAGGAGCTGATGGTGGCGGCCAGGATGCCGGCCATCACGAAGCCCGCCAGAATGGGGGGCAGGAAGCTGGTGGAGAGGGTGATGAAAATGCTTTCCGCGCTGGAGGAGGTCAGGTGCGCGGTGGGGAAGATCTGGCGGCCCACGATGCCGATGAACACGGCAACGCCCAGGGAGATGACCACCCAGATCATGGCGACACGGCGGCTGAGGGGCAGCTCTTCTTCCTTGCGGATGGCCATGAAGCGCAGCAGCACCTGGGGCATGCCGAAGTAACCAAGACCCCAGGCCAGCGCGGAGCAGACGCTGAGGAAACTGTAGTTGGAAGCAGTGCCGAACACAGGCTTGGCGGCTTCCACGAGCTGTTCGCCGGCCTCGTTGAGGCTGGGGCTGGCCAGACCGAAGAATTCCAGGAAGCCGGGGATGGCCTTGGCGTTTTCGATCACCTGGCCCAAACCGCCGGCCTGGACGGTGCTGATGATGACGATGACGGTCAGGGCCACGATCATAACGATGGCCTGCATGAAGTCCGAAGCGCTTTCCGCCAGGAAGCCGCCCAGAAGGGTGTAGAGCAGAACGAAGATGGCGCCCACGATCATCATGGAGATATAGGGCAGGCCGAACAGGGTGGAGAACAGCTTGCCGCAGGTGACGAAGCAGCTGGCAGCATAAACGGTGAAGAAGATGAGGATGAAAAAAGCGGAGATGCTCATGATGACATTCTTATCTTACCGTGAGCGGCT
>CAZSAX010000023.1:0-21666 GCA_964605075.1 uncultured Oscillospiraceae bacterium | reverse complement strand
CGCCGGACAGTTCTTTGGGCTTGCGCTCCAGATACTGGGTGATGTCCAGGATCTCAGCTGCCTGACGCACCTTCTGCTCGATGACGTCCTTCTTCTCCTTGCGGAGCTTGAGGCCGAAGGCCATGTTTTCAAACACGGTCATGTGGGGGTAGAGGGCATAGTTCTGAAAGACCATGGCAATGTCCCGGTCTTTTGGGGGGACGTTGTTGACCATGTTGTCACCGATCCAGAGTTCACCGTCGCTGATCTCTTCCAGACCCGCGATCATGCGCAGGGTGGTGGATTTGCCGCAGCCGGAAGGACCGACCAGGACAATGAATTCCTTGTCTTCAATGTCCAGGTTGAAGTCGTGGACAGCGACCACGTCTTTGCCGTAAATTTTTTTGACGTTTTTCAGGGATACCTTTGCCATATAACCGGCTCTGGCGCCAGGGCCTCCGCCCGGACGTCTCGCATGCACAGGCTGGCTGTGCCATGCCTTACGACAGGTCTCCACACTGCCGCACCGCGAGCCCGCGGATGTGATTCCTCCTTCGTTGTCGTACCGGCACGCATTTTGTGGAGTGCGCCCGGCCGTGGGATGAATGGAGCAGATCTCCGATTATGTATTATATCATAGTGTCGGAAGCCGGCGCAATATGAAATTTGGCAGAAAGGACAAAAAACACCGGCACGGCGTACAGATTTTTCGGACGGTTAAAGAAGTAAGTTTTGCGAAGCGAAGCCCGGGCCGGGCGGGCTGTCTGCCGAGTTCACTTCGCCCGGGCGGATCCGATCAACGAAAAAACACCTGCACGCCGTGCAGGTGTTTTTTAAAGGGGATGAGGATAAAAATGAAAAAGATGAAACTGTCTCTTGCAGTTTTTATTCTATCCCGAAGTTGTTACGAAATAAACAGCCAAAGTGTTGCAAAAATATTAAGTTTGGTTTTGCACTCAGTCAAAGCCGAAGCCCCACCAGAGATCATCGGGCAGGGGGAAATCCGGCGGCTCCCGGAAGGCGGCCAGAACCAGAGGCCGGGTCTTGCCCGGACCGTCCCACACCGCCGGGGCGCGGACAATGTATTCCCTGGCCGGACAGAAGGCTGCCACAGCCGCGGCGGCTTCGGTCTCGTCGCCCATGGGCTCCAGCAGTTCGGTGATGCGGCAGACATCGCCGTCGATCTCCACCGCGGCCACGCCGCCGCCGGCCACAAACAGGCCGCCGCCGGAGTTTTCGCAGAGCTCCTCCTGCCGGCGGCAGAAGTCCTCGGTCATGGAGGCGTGGGGCTCGCCGCCCAGAAGCATTTCCCGGAGCCCTGCGTATTCCATCACATCGATCCGGGCACACATGCCCCGCTTGGCGGCTTTCAGCTCTTCCCGGGTATAGCGGGCTTCCCGCACGGCGGAAAGCGGCCGGGCGCCGCTGACTTTTTCATAAAAGGGGAACAGGGATTCCTCCGCCGGGAGGACGCAGGCTGCCTGGATGCCCCGGTCCCAGATGGCCTCGCAGCAGGCCTTGTAAACGGCGCTGCCGATGCCCTGACCCCGGTATTCCGGCAGGGTGGCCAGGGCATAGGTATAGGCACTGGTAAGCTTGCGCTTGCGGTGGGGCCAGAGGTCGGGGCCGGGCAGAATGTACATAGCGGAAAGGATCTTACCCTCCGCTTCGGCCAGAATACAGCCGGTCTCGGAGAGAAAACGCGCAAAAAAGGCCCGGATATCTTCCTCAGATTCGGGGAAGCTGGACTGCCAGAGGGCCAGGAGCCCGGCTTCATCGCCGGGGCGGTAGGAGCGAAGAAGGTAATCAGTCATTGGATATCACCACCGTGTGTTTTTCCACCATCCGCGCCGGATGGTAGCTGAGTTTGGCCCGGCGCAGGCTGTCCCGGCCGGTATCGTCCTCCCGATTGAGCCAACGGATCTCGGGATGGGTCTTTTGGATCTGGCGGGCAAATTCCCGGTTGACCATGGAATAGGCGCCGGGCATATCCCGCAGGGCTTTTTCAAAGTGGACGTTGAAGGTGTCGGCGCTGATCTTTTCGCCCATGGTGAAGCCGGCCAGCTGGTCGCCCACATAGAGCAGACCGCCCTCCAGGCCCAGGGCGTCAAAGGCATCAAAACCGCGGCAAATGGCCGCGTATTCGTTTTTTGTTCCTTCCTGCTCAGTGGGGTCCAGACTTTTCGTCCATGCGTCCAGAAAGACCCGGCAAGCGGAGGTGTCGTCCGCCGTCATGGGGCGGAAGGACCAGTCGTTTTCCTTTTCAAAGCGATTGCAGTGGTTGCGCTGGCCGTGGAGCTTTTTGCCCGAAAGGGTGGCCAGCTTTTCAATATCGTAAATGTAGTCCCAGAAATCCCGGTCGATCTGCACCTGCAGCCGGCCTGGATAGATTTCTTCCAGCTTTGGCAGATCCTCCGCGGTGACGCCGCGGATCCGGAAAGGCAGACCGCTGGCTTTGGCGCACTCTTCCAGCTTTTTCAGCACCGGGACCAGATCGCCGCCGCCCACGGGCCAGGCGAAGAACGGGTGTTGGCTGTAAAGCGGGCGGACGATGAGCCGGCCGCCGTACTGGCCGATCTGCTGATGGAAGCTGCCGTCCCACATATACATATTTCCGAAATTGAAGTCGGCGCTGGGGGAATTCTCCTGAAACACCAGCGCATCGACCCAGTCTTTGTCGTCTAATTCGATAGCTTTGAACTCAAGCATGAAGTTTTCGTATCTCCCGCTGTAAAGTTTTCAGGTCTACAAAGGTTTCCGGGCGCTTGGAGGGGTCCCGGAGAAGGGCGGAGGGGTGGTACATGGCCATGGCTTTCCGGCCGTTCAGATCGAACCATTGGCCGTGCTCCCGGGTGATCTTGAAATCCGCGCGCAGGAACCAGCAGGCCGATATACGGCCCAGAAATACGATGATCCTGGGGTCCACCAGCTCGATCTGCCGCTCCAGCCAGCCCACACAGGCATTCTGTTCCTGGGGCAGGGGATCCCGGTTCCGGGGCGGACGGCATTTGATGATGTTGGCGATGTAAACATCGGAGCGTTTCAGATCGATGATTTCCAGCATCGTGTCCAGAAGCTGACCGGCCGGGCCCACAAAGGGCTCGCCCTTTAAATCTTCCTGTTCGCCCGGGCCTTCGCCGATGAACATGACCTCGGCCTGCTCATTGCCTACGCCAAAGACCAGGTTGTGCCGGGTGCGGCCAAGCTCACAGGCTTCGCAGCCAGAGCAGTCCCGCTTCAGTTTTTCCCAGCTGTCCATAGTTCCACCAGTTTGGGGGTGACGATGCGGCTCCAGCCTTCCATGTCGTCGGTGTTTTGGGGCAGGGTCTCGATGGATACGAAGCTTCCGGTGAGCTTTTCCGTTTCCAGCACCTGTACATCGCCGGTGGTGGTCAGGGTGAAAAAGAAGCCCAGATGCACGCTGCCCACGGCGTCGCCGCCGTCGTTGATCAGCCCCCGGAGGGTCAGCTCGCCCATGTTCTCCATGGCCACTTCCTCTTTCACTTCCCGCCACAGGCAGTTCATAAGCCAGTCGTCCCCGGCTTCGTCGATCTCGTTCATGTGGCCGCCCACGCCCAGGGCCATCTTGCCGTGGAGCCGGGCTTCGCCGCCCTTGTTCAGACGGCGGGTGGCAAAGACCTGACCGTCCCGAAGGATGGAGACATAGGGGATGATCTGTTTATAAGAGGGGTCGACCTCTGCCTCCGGCCGGGGGATGAACTCCCCCTGACTGCGGATCAGGGCCATGACCTCCGCCTCCCGGCCGCAGAGCAGACCGTTTTCAGCGATGATGTCCCCCAGCGCTTCGGTTTTGATGACGAGTACCTTTTCCATGGATAAATCCTCGGTTTTCTCAAAAATCAGTCCAGCTCGGACTGGCCGGTGTAAAGCATGTAGTAGCGGCCCTGCTGTTCCAGCAGTTCATCGTGGCTGCCCCGCTCCACGATCTCGCCGTGCTCCACGACGATAATGGCCTGGGCGTTGCGCACGGTGGAGAGGCGGTGGGCGATGACAAAGACCGTGCGGCCTTCCATCAGCGCGTCCATGCCCCGGTCAATGAGCTTTTCGGTGCGGGTGTCGATGGAACTGGTGGCCTCGTCCAGGATCATTACCGGGTGCTTGGCCACGGCGGTGCGGGCGATGGCCAGAAGCTGGCGCTGGCCCTGGGAGAGGTTCTGGCCGTTGCCGGTGATCATGGTGTTGTAGCCATCGGGCAGACGGCTGATGAAGCCGTGGGCGTTGGCGGACTTTGCCGCGGCGATGCACTCTTCGTCGGTGGCGTCCAGCTTGCCGTAGCGGATGTTGTCCATGACGGTGCCGGTGAAGAGGTTGGTGTCCTGCAGCACGATGCCAAGAGACCGGCGAAGCGCGGCCTTCTTGATGTTTTTCACATCAATGCCGTCAAAGAGGATGCGGCCGCTGTCGATCTCGTAAAAGCGGTTGATGAGGTTGGTGATGGTGGTCTTGCCGGCGCCGGTGGAGCCCACAAAGGCGATCTTCTCGCCGGCCTTGGCCCAGACGGTGATGTCCCTGAGGACGGGCTTGCCCTCCTCATAGGAGAAGACCACGTTTTCCAGGCGGACATTGCCCATGACCTCCCGGAACTCGAAGGCGCCGTCGTCCTGGGGGATCTTCCATGCCCAGAGGCCGGTGCGCTCGCCGTGCTCGGTCTCGGAAAGGCTGCCGTCCGGCTGGCGGCGGACCGTCACCAGGGTCACGGTGCCGTTGTCCTCTTCCTTGGCGTGGTCAATGACGGCGAAGATGCGCTCCGCGCCGGCAATGGCGGACAGCAGGTTCACAGCCTGGTTGGACATCATGTTGATGGGCATGGTGACCTGGCGGATGTAGTTGAGGTAGACGCCGAGAGAGCCGATGGTGAAGGTGCCGGCCAGAGTCATGAAGCCGCCGATCACCGCGGTGGCGGCGTAGCAGATGTTCATGACGGCGGAGAGGGTGGGCATGATGACCATGCCCAGGAAGTTTGCGAAGATGGAGTTGTCCCGGTATTCATCGTTGATCCGGTCGAAATCTTCTTTGGCCCGGGGCTCATAGCTGAAAGCCTTGACCACTTTAAGGCCGTCGGTCATTTCCTCGATGTAGCCATTGAGGATGCCCAGGGAGGCCTGCTGCTTTTTGAAGAGGATCTTGGAGTATTTGCCCACAAAGCGCACCAGCAGCAGCGACAGAAGGATGACCACCACGGTCAGCAGGAAGAGCTTCCAGCTCAGAGCGATCATCAGAGCCACGGTGCCCACAAAGGTGAGGATGCCGCTGAGGAACTGAACGATGCCCTGCTCCAGGCACATCTGGACGTTGTCCGCATCGTTGGTGAAGCGGCTCATCAGCTCACCGTGGCTGTGGCTGTCGTGGTAGGAGATGGGCAGATCCTGCAGCGCGGAGAACAGGTCGGCGCGCAGGGCGTTGGTGCTCCACTGGCCCAGCTTCATGCAGAAGCGGGAGGTGAAGTAGTTGGCGGCAGCGCTGACGAGATAGATCAGGCCCAGAATGCCCAACTGGCCCAGAAGTGGACGGAAGTTCTTCTCTTCCTGGGTGATCAGGGGCACGATGTAGTCATCGATGAGGGGTTTGAGGAAGTAGCTGGCCGCCAGAGAACAGCCGGTGGAAAGGATCATGAACAAAACGATCCAGACCACAAGGCTTTTCCGCTTGCCGGCGTAGCTGAGGATGCGCAGCAGGGTGCCCTTGGTGTTTTTGGGCTTGCGGTAATCCCGGCCGCCGCCGGGGCCGGGGCCCCGGGCGATGTTTTTAT
Source organism: uncultured Oscillospiraceae bacterium (assembly GCA_964605075.1). GTDB lineage: Bacteria > Bacillota > Clostridia > Oscillospirales > Oscillospiraceae > CAJOIG01. Next base: position 15,917 of record CAZSAX010000023.1, on the reverse strand, counting down.
AGATGCGGGCGTCGTTGGTGTCGACGGTATCCTCCGCCAGACGCTCCCGGAACTGCTGGAGGATGCTCTTTTTTTTCGTATCAGCCATTGCTCAGAGCCTCCTCTACCTGGGAAGTATAGATCTCGCGGTATACCGTGCTGGTCTTCATCAGTTCCTCGTGGCGGCCGATGGCTTCGATGCTGCCTTCATCCAGCACGATGATCTTGTCGGCGCTGACCACAGAGGAGATGCGCTGGGCGATGATAAACACGGTGGTGTCCTTCAGCTCCCGGTGGAAGCTCTCCCGGATGCGGCTTTCGGTGTCGCTGTCCACGGCGGAGGTGGAGTCGTCCAGAATGAGGATGGCGGGCTTTTTCAGCATGGCCCGGGCAATGCAAAGGCGCTGCTTCTGGCCGCCGGAGACGGTGGTGCCGTCGATGGTGACGTGGGTATCCGGCCCGTCCGGCTTTTCCGATACGAAGTCCCAGGCCTGGGCGCTCCGGAGCGCGGCGATGATCTCCTCGTCGGTGGCGTCCTCCTTGCCCCAGCGCATGTTGTCCCGGATGCTGCCGGTGAAGAGCACGTTTTTCTGCAGCACCATGCCGATGCCGCTGCGCAGGTCTTCCATGCGATAGTCCCGCACATCCACGCCGTTGACCAGAACCTGACCATCGTCCACGTCGTAGAAGCGGGGGATCAGGTTCACCAGGCTGGACTTGCCGGAGCCGGTGCCGCCCACGATGGCCACGGTCTCACCGGGCTCGGCGGTGAAGCTGATGTCTTTCAGAACGTCTTCGCCGGTGCCGGTGCGGGCATAGCGGAAACGGACGTTGCGGAATTCTACCCGGCCCTGGCCGGCTTCGATGCGGCGCTGGGGAGCATCGGGCAGGGAACGGATGTCGGGCTCGGCCTCCAGCACTTCGGCGATGCGCTGGCCGCAGGCCCGGCTGCGGGTGTACTGCATGAGGACCATGGAGAACATCATCACGCTCATCATGATCTGGGTGAGGTAGCTGATGACGGCCAGAAGCTGACCGCTTTCGATCTCGCCGGTGGCCACCATCCGGCCGCCGAACCAGTACAGGGCCAGGGTGACGATGTTCAGAACGATATTGGCCAGCGGGCTCATGAATACGATCAGACCCACGGCCTTGAGGTTAGCATGGGTAAGCTCGTCGTTGGCTTTGCGGAATTTCTGGCGCTCGTGCCGTTCCCGGACGAAAGCCTTCACCACCCGGATGGCGATGAGGTTTTCCTGGATGTCGGCGTTGAGAGCATCCAGCTTCTTCTGCACCAGCACGAAGAATTTGTCCACAACGGTCATCAGGCCAACGGTGCCGAACAGCAGCACGGGGATGGCCACCAGATAGATGAGGCCAAGCTTCCAGCTGTAGGTCATCACGATCACCACCGCCACGATCAGCTGGAAGGGGGCGGAGATGAAGGTGCGCAGCATCATCTGGATGGACATCTGAAGCTGACGGACATCGGAGGTGGTGCGGGTGATGAGGCTGGCGGCGGAGAAGCGGTCAATGTCGGCAAAGGAGAATTCCTGGATGTGCCGGAACATGGCCTGGCGGAGGTTGGAGCCGAAGCCGTTGGAGGCCCGGGTGGCGTGCCAGGTGCTCAGCCAGCCGGAGGCGGCGCTCATCAGAGCCAGCAGGGCCATGTAAACGCCGTAGCGGATGATGAGAGCGCGGTCGCCGCTGGCCACACCCACGTCCACAATGTTGGACATCAGCGTGGGCAGCGCCAGCGTGACTACCGTCTCCAGAAGAACGAAGATGGGGGTCAGAATGAGGGAGTTTTTGTACTTTCCCCAGTAACCGGTAAGGATTTTTCGCATGTGTGATCTCTCCTGATTCAGATGGGGTTTTCTTTCATTGTAGTACGCATTATTAATTTAATGTAAATACTTAACTAAACTATGTTACATAAGATACGAATTCTTGTCAAGGGCTGTTCGGCGGCAGTGGCCGCAGTTCTAAGGCCGGTGGCGGGGCCATAGACTTGTCCTGTGGAACGGGAGGGGCGGATATGGAGATCTTTGCTTCGGCGCTGGCGCTGCTGCCGCCGGATCTGCGCCGGGGGGCGGCGGCCATGCCGGCCGGGGAAAAAACGGCCTGCGAGGAGCTGCGGCTGCGCCGGGGCTGTCCGCTGGCGGCGAACATACGGGGCTTGGAGCGGCGGCTGCCCACGGCCCGGATCACCGGGGAGGATCTTCTTCTGACGCTGGAGAAAGCCACCCGGGCCTCCCTGCACAGTGTGGGCGATCAGCTTTGCCGGGGCTATGTGAATGCCGGCGGCGGTCTGCGGCTGGGCCTTTGCGGAACGGCGGTGGAGGAGAGGGGAGAGGTGCTGGGAATGCGGGATTTTTCGTCGCTTTCTATCCGCATCCCCCGGGAGAAAAGAGGCTGCGCTGATGAGGTGTTTTCCGCGCTGTGGAAGGATGGCCTTCCCTCGGCGCTGATCTGGTCGGCCCCGGGGGCGGGAAAGACCACGCTGCTGAGGGAATTGGTGCGGCGGATGTCGGAAAAGGGGATCTGTGTTTGTGTGGCGGACGAACGGGGGGAGATCGCCGGGGCAGGCCCGGCGGGCTTTTCCTTTGATCTGGGGCCCTGTGCGGATGTGATGACCGGCATGCCCAAGGCCCGGGCGGTGATGAGCATGCTGCGGACGATGAATCCCCGGGCCGCCGCGGTGGACGAGATCACCGAGGAAGCGGACGCCCGGGCGCTGCGGGCGGCGGCGGGCTGCGGGGTGAAGCTGCTGGCCACGGCCCACGGGGGCTGTCTGGAGGAGGTGCTGGCCCGGCCGGCCATCCGGAGTCTTGCAAAGGCGGGGGCCTTTGAGGTGTATGTCGGCATTGAAAACCGGGGCGGACAGCGGTGTTACGAGGTGAGAAGGGGATGAAAGCGCTGGGTGCGCTGCTGCTTACGGCAGCCTTTGGCCTGGGTGGGCTTTCCGGGGCCCGGCGGCTGGCAAAGCGGGAGAAAATGCTGGGGGAGCTGGCTTTTGCGCTGGAGCTTCTGGGCTTTGAACTGGAGGGCTTCCGGCCGCCTATGCCGGAACTGGCGGCCCGGCTGGCGGCCTTGGCGCCGGGGGCGGGCGGAGAGCTGTTTCGCCGGCTGACGGAGGCACTGGAGGCGTTGCCGGAGGAGAGCTTCGCCGCGCTCTGGGCCCGGGCGCTGGGGGAGATCGCCGGCCCGGAGCGGGAGGCCCTGCTGGCGCTGGGCGGGGTCCTGGGACGTTACGGGGCGGAGGACCAGCGGATCGCGGCAGAGGGCTGCCGGGCCCGGCTGCAGGCGCTGGAAGCGGAAGCAAAGGAGGCGTACCGCCGCAGCGGGAAACTTTATGTTGGGCTGGGTCTTGCGGCCGGGGCCATGGCATCGGTGATGCTGCTGTAGGAGATTCGATGGATGTTGATCTGATTTTCAAAATCGCGGCGGTGGGGATCCTGGTGGCGGTGCTGAACCTGCTGCTGAGTCGCTCGGGACGGGAGGAACAGGCCCTGATGACCACCATTGCGGGGCTGGTGGTGGTGCTGATGCTGATCGTGCAGCAGATCGCGGATCTGTTTGCGCTGATCAAGGCGCTGTTTGGATTCTGATGGAGCTGCTGATGAAGGCCGCGGTGGCGGCGGTGGCGGGGGCGCTGATGGGAATGCTTTTGAAGCGGGAGCTGCCGGAGCTGAGTCTGGCCCTGGGACTGGCGGTGTGCGGCGGGACGGTGCTTCTGGCGATGGAGCTGTTTTCCGGTCTCTCGGAGATCATTGACATGGCCGGGGCGATGACCGGGCTTTCGCCGGCGGTGCTGGGGCCGGTGATGAAATGCGTGGGCGTGGGCATTGTGACAAAGCTGGCGGCCGACCTGTGCCGGGATGCGGGCCAGGGGGCGGTGTCCGGAGCGGTGGAGCTGTGCGGCGCGGCCTGTGCCATGACCATGGCTTTGCCGCTGATCAAGAGCTTCCTTCAAATGATAAACGACATGCTATGAAAAAATTTTTGTTTTTTGTTGTCTTTGCCCTGCTGCTTGCCGGCACGGCCCTGGCGGTGGACACCCAAACGGCGGCGGAGGCGGTGCCGGACGCCGCCCGGGAGATCCTGGGGGAGCTGGACTGGAACACCGGGCAGGGAGCGGCAGAGGCGCTGGCGCGGGTATGGGACTGGGTGCGGGAGAATCTGGAGAGCCTTCTGCGTCCGGCGCTTCGCAGCGCGGCAACGGCGCTGGGGATAACGCTTCTGTGCTCCCTGGCCGGGGCTCTGGCGCCGGAGGGAAAGACGCCGGACTATGTGACCCTGGGCGGTGCGCTGGCGGTGGCAACCGGCTGCGCCGGCAACATCAGCGGTTATCTCAGTCAGGCCCGGGAGGCGCTGTACGGCATGGTGGATTTTTCCCGGGCTCTGCTGCCCTGTGTGGCGGCGGCCTCGGCGGCCAGCGGCCATGCGGTGAGCGGGGCGGCCCGCTATGCGGCCTCCAGCTTGTTTATGGATGTGCTGCTGCAGGTGGGAACCAATCTGGTGCTGCCGCTGGTCTATGCCTATCTGGCGGCGGCGGTGGCCCGGGCGGCGCTGCCGACAGGGCCGCTGGGCGGGCCGGTGAGCATCATCAAGTGGGTCTGCACCACGGCCATGACCGGGCTTTGCACGGTGTTCACCCTGTATCTGAGCATCAGCGGCGCCGTGAGCTCCCGGACGGACGCTTTGGCGGGGGCGGTGGTGAAAACGGTGGTGTCCACGGCCTTGCCGGTGGTGGGAAAGATCGTGTCCGACGCGGCGGGGAGCTATCTGGCCGGGGCGGAGCTGCTGCGGGGCGCTGTGGGCGCGGCAGGACTTCTGGTGGTTCTGGCGGTCTGCATCGGGCCGGTTCTGAGTCTGGGCCTGCATTACCTCTGTTTCAAGGCGGCCGCCTGTCTGGCGGAGCCCTTTGCCCCGGGGCGGCTGGCGGGGCTTCTGGGCGACATCGGCACCGCCTGCGGTATGGCCCTGGGCCTGGTGGGCAGCGGCGGGGCGATGCTGTTTATCTCCATTGTGCTGTCCACGGAGGCGCTGGGACTATGAAAGCATGGCTGATGGGGATCGTGGGGGCGGCGCTGCTGGCGTCGCTGGCGGAGATGCTCTGCCCGGCGGGGCGGGTGAAGCCGGTTTTGCGGCTGCTGTGTGCGCTGGTGTGTGCGCTGGCGGTGGCGGAACCCCTGATGGAACTGGATATGAAGAGCCTGAGCATCGGTCTTGCCTCCTACCGGCAGCAGGCGCAGCAGATCACGGAAAGCGAGGAGGAAGAGGCGAAAATGGTGCAGCGGACATACATACAGGAGGAATGTGCGGCATATATTCTGACACAGGCAGAGGCCCGGGGGCTGACGCTCTCGTCCGTGGCCGTGACGGCCCAATGGGATGAGGGGGAGGCCTTGTGGTACCCCTGGGAGGTGCAGATCGATGGGGCCTATTCTCCCGCCCTGGCGGCGGCCATCGAGGAGGATCTCGGCGTTCCGGAGGAGCGGCAGCGATGGGCGGAATGAAAAAAGCGCTGGAGCGGCTGGCCGGATGGAAGTATGTGCTGCTGGTGGCGGCGGTGGGGCTGTTTCTTTTGCTGCTGCCGTCGGAGGGCGGCGCCGAAGGAGAGCCTGACAGCGAGGAGGCCCGGCTGGAGGCGCTGCTGGAGCAGATCGAGGGGGTGGGCGAAGTTCGGGTGCTGCTGTCGGAACAGGGGGCAGCGGTGGTATGCCAGGGGGCGGATAACGCCATCGTCCGCCTGGGGATCAGTGAGGTGCTGCGCTGCTATGCGGGCCTGAGCACGGATCGGATCGAAGTTTTCAAAATGAAAGGATCATAGGAGGGAAAGCATTGAGGAAGAATCTCAAGCGCAACATCGTGGTGGCTGCGGTGCTGGTTTTCGTGGGCGCGGCGGTGTATCTGAACTGGTCGTACAACAGCCGCTGGGGCACGGCGGACGCGGCCATGGCTGCCCGGGAGGATGCTGCCATGGAGGCGGCGCAGCAGGAGTATCTGGCGGTATCGGCCACCCAGGAGGACGCGGTGTCCGCCTATTTTGCCCAGGCTCGGCTCACCCGGCAGCAGAGCCGGGATGAGGCCCTGGCCCTGCTGGAAATGGCCTGTGCCCAGGAAGCGGTGTCCCAGGAGGTCATCGATGAGTCCATGCGCCAGATCAACAGCATGGCGGAATGGAATCTGACGGAGTCGGTGATGGAAAATGAGCTGCTGGCCCGGAATTTTGCCGACTGCGTGGTGTTTGCCTCCGCCGACGGCGTGACCGTGGCAGTGCCCGCGCCGGCGGAGGGGCTGACCGAGGCCGAGGTGGCCCAGATCACGGAAACCGTAGTGGATAATTCGGATTTCAGTGTCAGCGATCTCAACATCATTGAAATCAAGGAGTAAGCGGGATTTTGGGGCTTTTCTTTTTTCAACGTCTGTGATATAATGCTTCCGTTTAATCGGAGGTGTTTTCATAATGGCAGAAAACTACATCACCAAACAGGAAGAAAAGGGCAGCATCAACATTTCCGAGGACGTGATCAATGTCATGGTCAGCGCTGCCGTCACCGATGACGAGGGCGTTGCCGGTCTTGGCAGCAGCACCACGCCGGAGCTGGCGGAGCTGTTCGGCCGCAAAAATCCCGGCAAGGGCGTGAAGATCCGCTTCATCGACGGCAAGATCATCATCGACGTCCTCATCACCGTCAACTACGGCGGCAGCATCACCGAGATCGCTACCCGGGTGCAGAACAATGTCAGCCGTGAGGTGGAATCCATCACCGGCATGGGCTGCACGGTCAATGTCCATGTCACGGGCATTTCTTTCGAAAAATAAGCGCCGTGACCGGCGGCTGTAAGGAGCTCCCTGCCGGAGCTCCTTGTGCTATACAAAGGAAGAGAGTTTGACTATGAAAAGAAGCACTGCAAGAGAGATCGCCATCCAGCTCGGTTTTTCCGTGGCCGCGGCGGGGTTCATTCCCGAAGAGGCTGTGGAGGAGTTTTTTGAGCCGTCCCACTACGCCAGCCTTGCGGAGGAGGGGGAGCTTTATACGGAAAAGCCCGGCAGCCAGATCGAATACATCCGGCAGAGCGTCTGCGGCGTGAGCCAGCGGCGGGAAGAGCTGGATGAGTACATCGCCCGCTACGCCAAGGGCTGGCGCACTGAGCGTATCGACCGGGCCGCCGCCGCCATTCTGCGCCAGGCCATGTTTGAGATCCTCTACATGGACGACATCCCCGCCGCCACCAGCATCGACGAAGCGGTGGAACTGGCCAAGGGCTATGAGGACGCGGAGGTCGTGGCCTTCATCAACGGCGTTCTGGGCGGTTTCTACCGGGGCGAAGTGGCACCGGCGGAAGCGGAGAATATCGATGGATGAGATGGTCTTTACCGTCTCGCAGCTGAATAATCATGTGAAATCGCTGGTGGAGGCGGATCCTTTTCTGAGCCGCCTTGCGGTGCGGGGGGAGCTGTCCAACTACAAGGTCTATCCCTCCGGCCACCACTATTTCACCCTCAAGGACACGGAATCCAGTCTCAAGTGCGTCATGTTCAAATCCGCGGCCATGAAGCTTCGCTTCCGGCCGGAAAGCGGCATGATGGTCACGGTCTCGGGCCGTGTTTCTGTTTATCCCCGGGACGGCGCTTACCAGCTGTATGCCAGCGCCATGATGCCCGAAGGCGCCGGCGATCTGCAGATGGCCTTTGAGCAGCTCAAAGCCAAGCTGGCGGCGGAGGGCCTGTTTGACCCCGGGCACAAAAAGCCTTTGCCGGCCTTTCCGGAAAAGGTGGCGGTGATCACCTCCGGGGCAGGCGCCGCGGTGCATGACATTATCCGGGTCATGGGCCGGCGCTGGCCGCTGACGAAGATTCTGCTGCTGCCGGTGCGGGTGCAGGGGGCGGAGGCGCCGCCGGAGATCGTGGGGGCCATCCGCTATGCCAACCGCCACAAGCTGGCCAATCTTATCATCACCGGCCGGGGCGGCGGCTCCCTGGAGGATCTTTGGGCCTTTAACGACGAACGGGTGGCGAGAGCCATTTTCGAGTCGGAGATCCCGGTGATCTCCGCGGTGGGCCATGAGCCGGATGTGACCATTTCGGATTATGTGGCGGACAAGCGGGCGGCCACACCCTCCAACGCCGCGGAGCTGGCAGTGCCGGATCAGCTGGAGCTGCGGGAAATGCTGCAGAGCCGGGATATCCGCATGGGACAGGCCATGAAAAAGAAAACGGAAGCTCTGACCCGGCGGCTGGAGGAACTTTCCACCCGCCCGGCCCTGACGAGCCCGGAGGTTTACCTGGGGGCCAAGCGTCTGGCGCTGGATTATGCCCGGGAGGGCATGCTTTCCGGGGCGGAGCGGCTGCTGGCCCAGAAGCGCCGGGACTATGGCACCCAGGCGGCGAAACTGGATGCCATGAGCCCGCTGAAGGTTTTGGGCCGGGGCTATGCCATCGCCCAGAAGGAGGGCCGGGCCCTTCGCAGCGCTGCGGAGGTGAAGCCGGGGGATGATATTGAAGTGACGCTGGCCGGGGGAAGCCTTGGCTGCGTGGTGCAGGAGGTTCACAATGGCAACGAAGAAAAAGAGCTTTGAACAGAATCTGACCCGGCTGGAAGAGATCGTTCGGCTGCTGGAACGGGGGGACGCCCCTCTGGCGGAGAGCCTGGGTCTGTTTGAAGAGGGCGCGGGCCTGGTGAAGGACTGCGCGGCCCTTCTGGACGAGGCGGAGCAGCGGGTCGTGCAGCTTCGCAAGGGTCCGGAGGGCGAACCGGAGGAGCTGCCCTTTGAATAAGCGAATGGAAGAATACAGGGCTCTGGTGGATGCTTATCTGGCCTCGGTTTTCCCGGAAGAGGGACGGCTGTACGAGGCCATGCGCTATAGTCTCCTGGCCGGGGGGAAACGCATCCGGCCCATTCTGACCCTGGAATTCTGCCGGGTCTGCGGGGGCGATGTGCAGGCGGCGCTGCCGGTGGCCGGGGCGGTGGAAATGCTGCATTGCTATTCCCTGATCCACGACGACCTGCCCTGCATGGACGATGACGATGAGCGCCGGGGCCTGCCCGCCAATCATATCAAGTTCGGCGAGACCACGGCGGTTCTTGCCGGGGACTGCCTGCAGGCAGAGGCCTTTGCCTCCGTCTGCCGGGCGCCGATCGGCGAGGCGGAGCGTTTCCGCTGCTGCTCGCTGCTGGCCCAGGCGGCCGGGGCGGAGGGGATCTGCGGCGGTCAGATGCTGGATCTGTCTCAGCCCCGGACCGAGGATGAGCTTCTGGAAGTGGATCTGCGCAAGACCGCGGCGCTGATCGTCTGTGCCTGCGCCATGGGCGCGGCAGCGGCGGGCGCCGGGGTCGAAAAGCTCTGGGCGGCGGCGGAATTCGGCCGGAGTCTGGGCATGGCCTTCCAGCTTCGGGATGACCTGCTGGACGGTGACGGCTTCTGTGCCCTGGTGGGAGAGGCGGAATGCCGCCGGATGACCGAGGCCTATACCCAGGCGGCCCTCAAGGCTCTGGACAGCTTTGAGGACACCGGTTTTCTGCGGGCGCTGACCCTGGCTCTGGCGGGGCGGAAAGCCTAAAATATTCACAGGAAATTGAATATATTCAAAATGCGCCTTGCAATGCGGGGCGCATTTTGTTATTATAAAATAACTAAAGAATGAAAATTGGGGGACTGTGCCTTGCTGGAACGTATCCAAAGCCCCAACGATATAAAAAACCTCAGCGATGCCGAGCTCACGGCCCTGGCCGGGGAGATCCGCCGCTGCTTCATAAAGACTACGGCCCACACCGGCGGGCATCTGGCCTCCAATCTGGGTGCGGTGGAGCTGACGCTGGCGATCCATCGGGTGTATGACACGAGCCGGGACCGGCTGGTGTTTGACGTGGGGCATCAGTGCTATACCCATAAGCTCCTCACCGGCCGGCAGGAAGGCTTTGAAAAGCTTCGGGCCACGGGGGGCGTTTCGGGCTTTCCCAAGCCCCATGAGAGCATCCATGATGCCTTTATCGCCGGCCACGCCTCCAACTCCGTGTCCGTGGCACTGGGCATGGCCCGGGCCCGCACGGCGCTGAAGGAGGACTATGAGGTCCTCTGCCTCCTGGGGGATGGAGCTCTCAGCGGCGGCCTTGCCTTTGAAGGTCTGTCGGACGCCGGCAGCTCCGGGGAGCCGCTGGTGGTCATTCTCAACGATAATGCCATGAGCATCAACCCCAGCGCGGGGGGCGTGGCGGATATGCTGGCCCAGATGCGTATGCGGCCGGCCTATCTGCGCTTCAAGAAATGGTACCGCCGGGTGCTGGGCGGTCTGCCCAATCTGTACGGCTGGCTGCACCGGGTGAAAAAATGGTTCAAGAATCGTCTGGTGCCGGACAATATGTTCGACGATTTCGGCTTTGACTACATTGGCCCCATCGATGGGCATAACATCCGCAAGGTGGAAGAGGCCCTGCGCTGGGCCAAGGAGCAGAAAGCGCCCTGCCTGGTGCATGTGGTCACCCGGAAGGGCTGTGGCTACGAGCCGGCGGAGAAGGCTCCGGCCACCTTCCACGGGGTGGGCGAATTTGACCCGGAGACGGGCATCCCCAAGTATACCGGCAATGATTTTTCCGCCGTATTCGGTCGGGAGCTGACGGCTCTGGCGGACAGGGATGAGCGGATCGTTGCTATCACGGCGGCCATGATGGAGGGCACGGGGCTGATCGGCTTCCAGGAGGCCCATCCGGATCGCTTTTTCGATGTGGGCATCGCCGAGCAGCACGCCTGCGCTATGGCGGCGGGTATGGCCCGGCAGGGCCTGGTGCCGGTGTTCGCGGTGTATTCCACCTTTTTGCAGAGGGCTTACGACATGCTCATCCACGACATCGCCCTGCAGGGACTGCATGTGGTGCTGTGCGTGGACCGCTCCGGCATTGTGGGCCGGGACGGGGAAACCCATCAGGGCGCCTTTGATATTTCCTATCTTTCCAGCGTGCCGGGGCTGACCCTTTTGTCGCCGTCCAACTTTGACGAGATGCGCAGCATGCTGAAAAAGGCCATTTATGAGATCGAGGGCCCGGTGGCCATCCGCTATCCCCGGGGCGGGGAAGGGAGCTTCCGCAAAGACTGCTCCGGCGAGGACAGCACGGTTCTTGCCGAAGGGGCCGATCTGACCATCGCCGCTTACGGCGCGGAGATCCAGGAGGCCCTGGCGGCGGCGAAGATTTTGAAAGAAAAGGGCCTTTCGGCGGAGGTCGTGAAGCTCAATACCCTTACGCCCCTGAAGGCGGACAAGGTGCTGGCTTCGCTGAAAAAGACCGGCGCCCTGCTGGTGCCGGAGGAGTGCTGCGAATCCGGCTGTGTGGGCATGGAGATCCTCAGCGCCGCTGCGGCGGAGCGCGTGCCGCTGGGCCGGGTGAAGCTGGTGAACCTGGGGGACGGCATTGTGGGCCACGGTGCGCCGGCGGAACTGAAGAAAATGCTGCGGCTGGACGGCGAGGGCATCGCCGGGGCCGCGTTGGAGATGAAACATGGCGAAAGCGAGACTTGACCAGAAAGTATTTGAGCTGGGCTTTGCCGAGAGCCGGGAAAAGGCCAAGGCGCTCATCATGGCCGGCAGCGTTTATGTGGACGGCCAGCGGGAGCTGAAGCCCGGGGCGGCCGTGGCCGAGGACAGCCAGATCGAATTCCGGGGCGAAAAGCTCCGCTATGTGAGCCGGGGCGGCCTGAAGCTGGAAAAAGCGCTGGACAGCTTTGGTATCGATCCGAAAGAATACAACTGCGTGGACTGCGGCGCTTCCACCGGAGGCTTTACCGACTGCCTTTTGCAGCGGGGGGCCAAGCATGTGTGGGCCGTGGATGTGGGCTATGGCCAGCTGGCCTGGTCCATCCGGCAGGACGAAAGAGTCACGGTGATGGAGCGAACCAATGCCCGGACCCTGACGCCGGAGATGCTGGATAACGCGGTGATGGAGCTTGCTGTGATGGATATGAGCTTTATTTCCCTGCGCCTGGTGCTGCCGGCGGTGCATGGCCTTCTGGGCGAGGCCGGACAGGTGGCCTGTCTGGTGAAGCCCCAGTTTGAGGCCGGCCGGGAAAAGGTGGGGAAAAAAGGCGTTGTCCGGGATCCGGCGGTGCATCTGGAAGTGCTGGAGCGCTTTGTGGAAGATGCCAAAAGCCTGGGCTTCGGCGTGAAGAATATGGATTTCAGCCCCGTCCGGGGACCGGAGGGGAACATCGAATATCTGGCCCATCTGATCAAGGGCGGCGAAAGCGCGGACATCGACTGCGCCGCCATTGTAAGGGCCTCCCATGAGGTGCTGGCATGAAAACTGTGGTGCTTTGTCCCAATGCCAACCGGGACGCGAATATGGAGGTCACGCTTCAGATCAAGCAGATGCTGGAGGAGGCCGGCTGCCGGGTACTGGTGAGCCCCATTTATGGGAAAAGCCGCAACCGGGCTGTGAAAGAAACGCCTCTGGAGGAGGCCATTGAAAACGCTTCGCTTCTGGTGACTCTGGGGGGCGACGGGACCATCCTTCGCCTGGCCCCCCTGGTGATGCACAAGGATGTGCCCATTCTGGGGGTAAACCTGGGCCACAAGGGCTTTCTGGCCAGCCTTGAGCGGGCGGACACGGAAAAGATCCTCCAGGTGGTGGAGGGAAACTGCGAGATCATTCCCCGGATGATGCTGGATGTGAAGGTCATCCGGGCCGGCCGGGAGATGTTTTCCGACACGGGCCTGAACGACGCGGTCATCAGCGGCGTGGTGCAGAACATCACCCTGAGCACCTACGGCGACGACAAGCGCATTTTCACCTTCTCCGGCGATGGCATCATCGTGTCCTCGCCCACCGGGGCCACGGCCTATTCCCTGGCCGCGGGCGGGCCTTTGGTGGAGCCCGGGGCGGAGAATATTCTGCTTACCCCCATCTGTGCCCACGATCTGGCGGCCCGATCCTTTGTGCTGGAGCCCATGCGCCGGGTGACGGTGATGCCCCAGGAGCTTTACAGCAAGCGCTGCGTGCTCTCTGTGGACGGCCGGGGCACCGTGGACCTGCGGGATGGGGACATCGTGGAGGTCACCAAGTCGAAATACCGCACGCATCTGGTGCGTGTGGGTTCCAAGAGTTTTTACGAAACTGCATTTGAAAAGTTAGGAGAACGAACATGAAGTCATCCAGACAGACCGAGATTCTCGAAATTATCGCCGAACAGGACATCGAGACCCAGGGCCAGCTCCTGGAGGCTCTGGAGGCCCGGGGCGTGAAGAGCACCCAGGCCACCGTTTCCCGGGATATTAAGGAACTGCGCCTGGTGAAGGAAATCTCCCCCAGCGGCAACTACCGCTATGCTCCTGCCAGCGCCGATGAGACCAGCGATGCGGCCCGCCGTCTGGAGGGTATCTTCAAGGACGCCTGCATCGGCTTTGATTACGCCCTGCACACGGTCGTTATCCGCACCCTGCCGGGCCTGGCCCAGGCCGTGGGCAGCGCCATGGACGGCATGGACCACGAAAACGTGGTGGGTTCCATTGCCGGGGATGACACCGTGGTCATCATCATGCGCAACGCCGCCACTGCCGAGCGCCTTTGCACCCATCTGCGCCGGGCCTACGGAAAATAAGCCATGCTGCGCAGTCTCCACATTGAAAACATCGCCGTGGTGGAGCGCTCGGATGTGGAATTCGGCCCGGGGCTGAACGTGCTCACCGGTGAGACCGGTGCGGGCAAGTCCATCATCATCGACGCCCTCTACGCCGTCACCGGTGCCCGCACCAGCCGGGAACTGGTGCGCAGCGGCGCGGACAAGTGTCTGGCTGCCGCCGTGTTTGATCCGGACGGGGCGGAACTCTGGTGCGCCGAAAACGGCATTGACCTGTCCGACGGGGAACTGGTCATCCAGCGCAGCATCACCGCCGACGGCCGCAGCAGCTGCCGGGTCAACGGTCAGCCCGTGGCCGCCATGCAGCTGCGGGAGCTGGGGGCCCAGCTGGTGGATATCCACGGTCAGAACGACGGCCGTCTCCTGCTGGACGAGGGGCGGCATCTGGGCTATCTGGACAGCTTTGCGGCCCTGGACAAGAGCGAATACCGGGCCCAATACGAGGCCTATCTGGCCAACGAAAAAGAGATCCGCCGCCTGAGCATGGACGACGAGAGCCGCCGTCGCCTGGCGGAGACCCTGGAGTTCCGGGTGCAGGAGCTGGAAAAGGCGAATCTGAAGCGGGGCGAGGAAGAGGAGCTGGAAGGTCTTTCCGAGCTTCTGCGCAATTCCGAGCGTCTGCGGGAAGCGGCAGACGGCGCTTACGCGGCTTTGTATGCCGGGGAGGATAACGCCTTGTCCCTGGCGGGCGCCGCCCGGAGCGAGCTGGAACGGGCCCGCCGCTGGAGCGAGGAGCTGGCCGCGGCGGACGAGAGTCTGAAAGAGGCTCTGGCCCTGCTGTCCGACGCCGCCGAGCGGGTGCGGGATTTCCGGGAAAGCCTGGACTTTTCCCCGGAGGAATTTGACCGGGTGGAAGGCCGGCTGAGCCTTTTGCGGAAGCTGGAGAAGAAATACAGCGCCGCCGATGAGGATGGGCTGGTGGACATTTACGAAGACAGCGTAAAGCGCCTGGAGGAGATCGAATATTCCTCCGATACCCTGGCCCGGTTGGAAAAGGAGAGGGAACGGCTGGAAAAGCTCTGCCGCCGGGAAGCGGCAAAGCTCACCGCGGCCCGCAAGACCGCGGCGGAGGAGCTGGCCCGGCGGGTGCAGAAGGAGCTTAAGGAGCTTTCCATGCCCTCGGTGCGCTTTGAAACCGAGCTTCTGCCGGCGGCGCTGGGGCCCAACGGGGCGGACGATGTCCGTTTCCTGATGAGCGCCAACGCCGGGGAAAAGCCCGGACGCATTGCCCGCATCGCCTCCGGCGGCGAGCTCAGCCGCATCATGCTGGCGCTGAAGAACGTCTTTGGCGAGTCCGACGGTGTGGGCACGGCGGTCTTTGACGAGATCGACACCGGCGTGTCCGGCGTGGCGGCCAGCCGGGTGGCGGAAAAGCTCAGCCAGATCGGCGGGAAAAAGCAGGTCCTCTGCGTCAGCCATCTGCCACAGATCGCTGCCATGGCGGACGCCCAATATCTTATCGAAAAAACCGAGCGCACCGGGCGTACCTATACCACCGTCCGGGAGCTGGACCACGAAGGGCGCAGCCGGGAACTGGCCCGCCTCATCGGCGGCGACAGCATTTCCGAAGCCACACTTTGCGCGGCGGAGGATGCCCTGGCGGCGGCGGAGCGCTGGAAGGGAGAAACACGATGACGGAACAGGAACGTCGGCAAAAGGCAAAACAGCTTCACGAAGAGGGCTTTTCCTGCTCCCAGGCGGTCCTGGGGGCTCTGGAGGATGAGACCGGACTGGACCGGGATACGGCCATGGCCGTTGCCGGCTGCTTCGGCGCGGGCTGCGGCAGCGGCGAACTCTGCGGGGCCATTGCCGGGGCCCTGATGGCCATCGGCATGGTGGAGCCCCACACGGTGGGCGCCGACCAGGCAAAAAAGGCGGAAGTCCGGGCCCGGGCCCGGAAATGCGTGAAGGCCTTTAAGGACAAATACGGCTATGTGAACTGCCGGGAGCTCATCGCCGCGGCGAAGCAGCGCCGCTGCCCCGAATTTATCGACTACTGCACGGCCCTGGCCGGACAGATCATAGAAGAAAGCAAGGAGAACAACTAAGCAATGGGAATTTATGAGGAACTGGTGGCCCGGGGACTGATCGCCCAGGTGACCAATGAAGATGAAATCAAAGAAATGATCAACGCCGGCAAGGCCACCTTCTACATCGGCTTTGACTGCACCGCCGACAGCCTGACCGCCGGCCATTTCATGGCTCTGACGCTGATGAAGCGCCTGCAGATGGCGGGCAACAAGCCCATCGCCCTCATCGGCGGCGGCACCACCATGATCGGCGACCCCTCCGGCCGCACCGA
>CAZSAX010000022.1:0-22371 GCA_964605075.1 uncultured Oscillospiraceae bacterium | reverse complement strand
ACCTGGAACAGCTGCCGGACATCCGCATTGGTGATCGTGCTGTTTTTCTTCAGAAACTTCTCGATTTTATACCAGCGAAGTTCGTCGGTGGACATGTTTTCGGCAGCTCCGCTTGTCTGCACAGCCTCCATCAGAGCCTCTTTGATAGCCGATAGCATAAATTCAATAAAGGCCGTGGATTCGCCCTCGTAGTTGGAGCGATTGATAGCGTTGTAGTATTCGTCCTGCCGGTCATGGATGATGGACTCCACCGGAAGCCAGGCAAACAAGGGCTTCCACTGGGTCAGCAGCAGCGTGTGCCACAGTCGTCCGATGCGCCCATTGCCGTCCGCAAAGGGATGGATCAGTTCCAGCTCGTAATGGAATACGCAGCTTTTGATCAGCATATGGAACTCGCTGTCCCGAATCCAGTCCAGCAGCTCCACAACCAGTCCCGGCACATAGTCCGGCAGGGTGCCGAAATGCAGAACATTGCCCTGCTTGTCCACCACACCCACCGGCCCGGAGCGGAAACAACCGGACTCCTCCACCAGCCCCCGGGTCATGATTCCATGGGCATCCAGCAGCGCATCCACGGAATAGGGATCCAGCGATTCCATCATTTCATAGATTTCATAGGCATTTTCGACCTCGGCAATGTCCTTGGGCGGAGCGATGACCCGCTTGCCGTTGAGAACCGCCGTCACCTGTTCCAGACTCAAGGTGTTCTGTTCGATGGCAAGAGAGGCGTATATGGTGCGGATCCGATTGCTCCGGCGCAGCATGGGGTTTGTGGTCAGTCCGGATGTTGCATTGACTTGACCAACCAGCTCCGCAATCTCTGCGATTTCATCCAATATGGAATTCGTAATCTCAAACGGTGGTTTTTTGTTCTTCACGGGAATCACCTCAAACTCATTATAACAATTCATCGCTCATTAATCAATCTGAAATGATTGACGAAATGAGCGATGAAGTTAAGCTTCCGTATGGGCATAGATCAATATTCCCGACAGTGTCTGGTATTTTCAGTGGAATGATATAACAGATACCGTCTGTTGAATTTTGGCCACAAATCATTTTAAGGGTCGGGATATGGGTCAAGGGTCACTCCAAAGTCGGAAACGCGACTGCACGAAAAACCCGCAAATCCTTGATAATTCAAGGAAAAAACAGAAAAATCCGCACCCTTTCGGATGCGGATCTTGGTGGGGGATGGTGGATTCGAACCACCGTAGGCATTGCCAGCAGATTTACAGTCTGTCCCCTTTGGCCACTCGGGAAATCCCCCATATTCTGTTTGGTGGAGCTGGTGAAGGGAATCGAACCCCCAACCTACGCATTACAAGTGCGTTGCTCTACCGTTGAGCTACACCAGCGTTTCGCTGCTAGCCAAATTATATTAGCAGACTAACAAGCGTTTGTCAACACAAAAATGAGGTATTTATGAAACAATCTCTCAAGCTTTCTCCCGACAGCCCGGTGCGGGCGGTTTTTACCATGGATAATGACGCCATGGCCCCCTTCATTCTCCCCGGCGAAGCCCTGGCGCTGGTCTTTGAGCTGCCTCGGGACGGCGAGGTGGGTCTGTTTCGCCTGGGCCCGGAAACACTGGTCCGCCAGTATTTCGAGGACTGCTTCGGAACGGTTTATCTTCTGGCCGCCAACCGCAGCCGCCCGGAGCTGGACCGGACGGTCCCCGCCGGCCAGGGCCCTGTTCTTTGTCTGGGAAAGATTTTGCTGGAGCAGCCGCCGCCCCGCCCCCTTGCCTGATGGTATATAATGAAAAAAGAACACAAAAAGAGGTACGACATATGAAAGAAATCCGATCCGTCGGCATCCTGGGCATGGGCGCCCTGGGCATGCTCTTCGGCAACATTCTCACCCGGAAGCTGGGCCCGGAGGCCGTTTGCTTTCTGATGGACGACGCCCGCTATGAGCGCCATAAGGACGACGTCCACACCATCAACGGCGAGACCGTGCAGCTTTCCAAATGCCGGGCCGCGGACGCCGGCCCGCTGGACCTCATCCTGGTGGCCGTGAAATACCCGGCACTGGAGCAAAGTCTCCAAAGCCTTCAGGCCGCCGTAGGCCCCGACACCCTGATCCTGTCCCTGCTCAACGGCATCTCCTCCGAACCCATCCTGGCCGCCCGCTTCGGCGCGGACAAGGTCATCCACACCGTGTCTCAGGGCATGGACGCCATGCACTTCGGCAGCTCCCTCACCTACACCAAAACGGGCCGCCTGCACATCGGCGTCACGGAGCCCTCCATGGAAGAAAAGCTGTCCCGGCTGGTCCGTTTCTTTGACAGCACCGGCTTCCCCTATGTGGTGGAGCCGGACATCCTTTACCGCATGTGGAGCAAGTTTATGCTCAACGTGGGCATCAACCAGACCTGCATGGTCTTTGACTGCAGCTATGAAAAGGCCCTGGTCCCCGGCAGCGAGGAAAATGTGTTCTTCCTGTCCGCCATGCGGGAGGTCATTCTTCTGGCCCGGGCGGAGGGCATCGGACTGTCGGAAAAGGAGCTTCTGGAATACATCGATATCATCCGCAGCCTTGACCCCAAAGCCATCCCCTCCATGGAGCAGGACCGGGTGAACAAAAAAACCACCGAGGTAGAGCTTTTTGCCGGCACGGTTCGCGCCCTGGCCCAGAAGCACGGCATCCCCGTGCCCGCCAACGATTTCCTCTACCGCCGGGCCCGGGAGATCGAGGCCTCCTATCTCTGATTTTTCTGTTGCGCAACCGCCGGTTGACAAATTTCCAAAGCCTCTTGGTGGCGGGCAACCGTCCGTTTTGCTAGTCTGAAAGCGAAAAACGGCGGCCCCGCCGCAGAAAAGGAGACCAGAAATGAATTTTGCCGATAAGATCATCGCCCTGCGCAAGCAGCAGTGCTGGAGCCAGGAGGAGCTGTCGGAGCAGCTGGATGTGAGCCGCCAGAGCGTATCCAAATGGGAGTCCGGCGCCTCGGTGCCGGAGCTGGACAAGATCCTCAGGCTCAGCCGCATCTTCGGCGTGAGCACCGACTACCTTTTAAAAGACGAGCTGGAAGAAGCCCAGCCTCTTCCCCCCAGCACCGAACCGGAAAAGACCCTGCCCGTCATCGAAGCCGAAGAGGCAGAGCGCTATATGGACCTTGTAAAATCGCTATCCGGCCGCTTTGCCTGGGCGGTGAGTGCCTGCATTTTGTCTCCGGTCGCTCTCATTCTGCTGGGCGGTGCCTATGAAGAATTCCGTCATCTTTCCGAGAATATGGCCGGCGGTATCGGCGTGTCGATTCTGCTGGTGCTGGTGGCCGCAGCCGTGGCTGTGTTCATCACCAGCGGCATGAAGTTAAGTCCCTATGAATATCTGGAAAAAGAGAGCTTCACCCTTGCCTGCGGTGTGCAGGATATCATAGAAAAGAAAAAAGCTGACTTTGCGCCAGTGTTCCGGCGCAGCCTCGTTCTCGGCGTCTGTCTGTGTATTCTGGCTGTGGTGCCGCTGATGTTGGTCATAGCCTTTGCCTCAGGCGATTTCTCCGCTTCGGTTGGCGTTGGATTGCTTCTGGTTCTGGTTGCTGCGGGCGTCCATCTGTTTGTCCGCTTCGGTCTTGTGCAGGAGAGCTTTTCCAAGATTCTGCAAACCGGCGACTACAGCCCGGAAAACAAGGCCATCCGCCGCAAGACCGCCTGGTTTCCCGGCGCTTACTGGTGCACGGCTGTCGCCATTTATCTGGCCATCAGCTTCCTCACCGACCGCTGGAACATCACCTGGGTGATCTGGCCGGTAGCGGGCGTCCTGTTCGCCGCCGCCAACGCCATCGTCCGGGGCATTGCCAAAGCCAAACTGGAGAAAGAACACCGGGAGAAACAGTAATTATGTCAACCAATCGCCTGCCTCTGGAATTTTACAGCGCCCCGGCCACGGAGCTGGCGCCCAAA
The DNA here is from genome assembly GCA_964605075.1 of uncultured Oscillospiraceae bacterium. Lineage (GTDB taxonomy): Bacteria > Bacillota > Clostridia > Oscillospirales > Oscillospiraceae > CAJOIG01. The sequence continues at coordinate 18,463 of CAZSAX010000022.1, read as the reverse complement.
CTGCTGGGAAAGCTCCTTTGCTGCCGGCGGGATGGGCTCGTCCTCAAAGCCCGCATCACGGAGACCGAGTGCTATTACGGCGAATCGGACACCGCCTGCCATGCCCACAAGGGCCGCACCAAACGCACGGAGACCCTGTATCACGCCGGAGGCGTCAGCTACATCTACCTTTGCTACGGCATCCATGAGCTCCTCAATGTGGTCACCGGCCCGGAGGGCCACCCCGAAGCCGTGCTGCTCCGGGGCGTGGAGGGCTATGAGGGCCCGGGAAAACTGACCAAATACCTGGGCATCGACCGGCGGCTGAACGCCGCGGATCTGACAGGCTCCGACGCGCTCTGGCTGGAGGACGACGGCACAGAATTTGCCTGTGAAGCCCTGCCCCGGGTGGGCATCGGCTACGCAAGCGAGGAAGACCAGGCCCGCCTCTGGCGCTTCCGGCGCAAAGAATAAACGCGGTGATCGCCGGCGGCCGGGTGTTCGGGTAGCTATACCTCGCGTCGCTAAAACCTCCGGCCAACCGCTCCGCGAGACACATCCCCTCCCACGGCCGCCTCATCACTTCCAGGCCAGCGGCTAGGGGAGCGGATGTGTGCCCTTTTGCCCGGTTGGCCTTTAGGTTTTAGGGCAAAAGGGTATACATCCGCGAGCACTTAGCCGCAAAAGAATAGTAAAAAAGAAGGATACCGTCTCCGGTATCCTTCTTTCTCAGCTTGTCAAAAAAGCCCGCATGCGGGCTTTTTTCAAGCTGGATTCCATCTGCTCGGCCGAAGTGAATTCGCCCGGCAGAATCCTCGGGGCTGCGCCCCTTGCGGATTTACGCCCGGCCCCCCGGGCGGCTCGCCCTGCCCGGGCTTCGCTGCGATATACCTGCTTCTTTGACAGTCTCAAAAAGAAGGATACCGTCTCCGGTATCCTTCTTTCTATAAGGCCCGCCCTGCCGTGGGGACCCGATATGCAACCTGCACGACTCGGCAGGTGGGTTGCCTCATGGCTGGTTCCGCGCTTCCAACGTCCGGCAAAGCCGGGAGGCCTGCACTCCGCAGCCGTATATGGCATCCCTTATAAGAGATGTGGGTCCAACCGGGCCCTTTCAACCACGCACAGGGCAGGTTTCATTTGCATTGTATGCGCCAAAAGCGCTTAAATTTCATCCTCGGCGTCTTCCGCGTCAAAAAGATTTTCCATATAATAATCGTATACCCGGGAAAGCTCGTCCTCGTCGTCCACCGACTCAAAGCTGTCCATCCCGTCCTGCTCCACGACCCGCAGGATGATCAGGCCGTAATCCGGGTCGTCCTCGCTCATGTCCGCAGGCAGAAAGACCATGTATTCCTGCTGCTCGAACTGGAAGGTGTCCAGATGTTCAAGCTCAAACTGATTGCCCTCGTCGTCCTCGATGCTGATGTAGCTGGCGCCGAAATCTTCGTCCATGTTCTTTGCCTCCCTGTGTAATGTCAAGGCTATTGTACCCCATCCATGGGAAGAATTCAAGAGCCCAGGTCTTCCAGCCGTTCCAAAAGTTCCTCCGTGTCCCGCAGCTCCATGCCGGCGGCCAGCGCCCGCCGGTCCGACAGCGGCAGCGTGGCCACCCGGATCTCCGTGAGGGTAACGCTCTGCGTTTCTTCACCGCAGTGCACCACGGCCACATACCCGTCCTGCTCCCGCAGCAGATATTCCGCCGCCGTCTGTGCATCGGCATCCAGCACACCCATATCCGCCAGCACCGCCAGCAGGCACAGTGCCGCCGTCACCGTCATCACCGCGCAGAGCATGATCTTCACTCTTTCTTTCATTTGCATCGCCTCCCCGGAAACATTATTTCCGGAAAGACGTCCAAGCATACGAGAAAAAGACCTCTCCGCTTCACAAAATTTTCCTCCCATTCATATTAATTTTAAAAAAAGGGGGATGCAAAGCGGAATATCTGTGTTATAATAACAAACTAGATTGTTATATCATCCCCTAAATATATTCGCCATTCCGGATCGGAGGATCTTCCCTTGAATAAATTCCGAGACTTTTTTCAAAAATTCGACAGCTGGCGGCGCAGCCGCAAGGTGCGCAGGACCATGCGGGCCGTGGGCACCGTGGCGGACACCACCGCCGCCGGCGTGGGCGCCATTTTGCGCCTGGCGCTGAAAACCGTGGCCACCGTGCTTCTGGTGCTTCTGGTCACCGGCCTTCTTTTTACCTGCATCTTCGCCGTGTATGTCAAGACCTGTCTCACCGAAGGTCTGGATATCTCTCTGGAAGAGGCATCCCTGTCCCTGTCCAGTACCATCTGGTACCAGGACGAAAACGACAACTGGCAGGAAATGCAGAAGCTCTACAGCCTGGAAAACCGCACCTGGGTGGAACTGGAGAGCATCCCCGAGGATCTGCAGCACGCCGCCGTGGCCATCGAGGACAAGCGCTTCTATGAACACAAGGGCGTGGACTGGTACCGCACCGTGGCCGCTTTCGTAAACATGTTCCTTGGCATGAAGGACAACTTCGGCGGCTCCACACTGACCCAGCAGCTCATTAAAAACCTGACCGAGGACGACGATGTTACCGTCCAGCGAAAACTTCAGGAAATATTCCGGGCGCTGGAATTTGAAAAGAAATACACCAAAGACGAGATCATGACCTGGTATCTCAACGAGATCTATCTCGGCCAGGGCTGCTACGGCGTGGGCTCTGCCGCCCGTGCCTATTTCGGCAAGGACGTCTGGGAGCTGAATCTGGCGGAATGTGCCAGCCTCATCGGCATCACCAACAACCCCTCCAAATACGACCTGTACATCTACCCCGAAAACAACCAGATCCGCGCTCACACCATCCTTCGCCAGATGTACGAGCAGGATTACATCACCTACGACGAATACGTCGAAGCCATCAACTATGAAGTCGTCCCCGCCTCCATCGAGGAAGACGACAGCAACAACACCGTCTACTCCTGGTATGTGGAGACCATCCTGGAGGACGCCGTCCGCGACCTGTCGGCGGCCCGCGGCATTTCCGAAGCCCAGGCCGAGATCCTGCTTTGCACCGGCGGCTACAACATCTACGCCTGTGTGGATCCCCGCATCCAGGGCATCGTTGACGACTACTACCAGAACGTCAACAACCTGCCCCAGCCCTACCGCCGCTCCAGCCAGCAGCTCCGCTCCGCCATCGTCATCATCGAACCCCGCACCGGTGACATCGTGGGTCTGGCCGGCGACGTGGGCGAGAAGAAGGCCAACCTGCTGCTGAACCTTGCCACCGAGGCCAAGCGTCCCCCCGGAAGTTCCTTCAAGCCTCTGGCGGTGTATGCGCCGGCGCTGGACACCGGCCTTGTCAACCAGGCCTCCACCCTCAACGACTCGCCCAACATCCGCCTATCCGGTACCAGCTGGTACCCCTACAACTCCGGCGGTTATTCCGGCGTCATCACCGTACACAACGCGCTGGTGGCGTCCAAAAACACCATCGCCGCCCAGCTCCTTGACAATCTGGGTCTGGCCACCAGCTGGGACTACCTGACCAACCGCTTCGGCATCACAAGCCTGGTGCCCAACGACGGCAGCAAGAGCTATACCGACTATGCCTACGCCCCCCTGTCCCTGGGCCAGCTGTCCGAGGGCATCACCGTGCGGGAAATGGCCCAGGCCTTCACCGCCTTTGTCAACGAAGGCGTCATGTCCTACGGCCGCACCTATTCCATGATCACCGACCAGGACGGCAATGTGATCCTGGACAACAGCACCAAACAGATCTATTCCATCAAGGCCAACACCGCCGCCAACCTCTGCAACATGATGCAGGACGCCGTTTCCTACGGCACCGGTACCGAGGCTTACTTCGGCACCACCGCGGTGGGCGGCAAGACCGGTACCACCACGGACGACAAGGACCGTTACTTTGTCGGCTTCACCATGTACTATGTGGCCGCCGTCTGGACCGGCTATGAGATCCCTGAGCGTATGTACTTCTCCGGCAACCCCGCCTGTCAGATCTTCCGCTCCATTATGTCCAAGATCCACAGCGGCTACACCTGGTGGAGCTTCCCCAGCTACTACCTCAACAGCGCCCGCCTGAAAGGCGCGGTGGCCTCGGAATCTCCCTCGCCCACGCCTTCGGAGACGCCCACGCCGGAGCCCTGCCCGCCTCACGACTATATCGAAAGCGGCGGCGAAGCCACCTGCACCTCCCCCGGCATCATCACCTACACCTGCACCAAGTGCCACGACACCTACAACGAAGAAGTGGCCGCCCTGGGCCATGACTACCAGATCACCAGCGCCGGTGATGCCACCTGCACCACCCCCGGCACCGTGACCAAAACCTGCAGCCGCTGCGGCGACACCCTCAGCGAGGCTGTGGGCGCCCTGGGCCATGACCACAGCGTCCAGGTCAGCCGCACCGAGCCCAGCTGCACCACCGAAGGCAGCGTGACCTACAAGTGCAGCCGCTGCGACTCCACCACCACCCAGAGCCTGGGCTACGGCGACCACCGCTGGGACAGCGGCACGGTGACCTCTCAGCCCACCTGCGGCGCGGACGGCGTGCGCACCTACACCTGCTCCGTCTGCGGCAACACCAAGACCGAAGCCGTGGCCGCCACCGGCAGCCACAGCTGGTCGGAAACCGGCCGCAGCAATCCCACCTGCGACAGCGACGGCGTTATCAGCTACAGCTGCGCCACCTGCGGCGCCACCAGGACCGAATCCAACGGCTCCGCCACCGGCCACAGCTGGTCGGAGACCGGCCGCACCAGCCCCACCTGCGACAGCGACGGCGTTATCAGCTACAGCTGCACCACCTGCGGCGCCACCAGGACCGAATCCAACGGCTCCGCCACCGGCCACAGCTACTCCGGCGGCTCCTGCACCGTCTGCGGCGCGGCAGACCCCAGCTATGTGCCTCCCGGCGATCCGGTGGACGCCCCCGCAGAATAAGCCGGTAAAAAACATTTTTCCGCAAAAAGTTACAACTTCATACATTTTGTAACACCCCCGCCTTTCCGAACACAATCCCTTGTGTACCAACGGAAAGGCGGGATTTTTTGTGAAATTTGACCAGCCATTTCCGTTGACAACCCGGAAACAATATGTTACAATTCGGTATCATCTCTATACAGGGGGAGTATACCTATGCCTGAAGCAAAAACCGCAGCTCTGAAATACAAGGGCCATCCTCTGCGCCGGAAGGACAATCTGATCTACTTCGGCAGCATGGCGGACAAATACATCATCATGCTCCAGATTCTGGACACCAAAAAAATCAAGGACCTTGACGTGGCAACCAAGGTCTCCGTGCAGCTCCAGCTCACCGATCCCGATCTGAAGAGCCGGGACCGTGTGGTGAAAAAAAGCGAAAAGGACAGCCTCTACGCCGCCATGGACGTCGCTTCCGTGTGGCTGGATCGAGCGCTGACCGCCCGGTAATCATGAAGCACAAAAGAACCCTGCACCTTCTGGCGCTGATCACCGTCATCGTCTGTCTTCTGTCCACGACCGCCCTGGCCGATGCGGAAGGCTGTGCCACCGTGACGGCCTCGGCGCTGAATATGCGCTCCTCCGGCAGCACATCCTCTTCCGTTGTCACCACCCTCTCCAAGGGTACGGTGGTCCTGGTCACTGACAAGGGCGATGACTGGCATCAGGTCTGGTACAACGGCTATTCCGGCTACATGAGCGCGGAATACCTCAACTATTCCGAAACCGGCACCGCCAGCTTCGGCACCGGCACCATACACACCAACGGCGTCAACGTCCGCTCCGAAGCCAACACCAGCTCTTCCATCGTGGCCACACTGAATTCCGGCACCAGCCTGTCCGTCACCGGCGTCAGCGGCCAGTGGTATCAGGTCAGCTACAACGGCAGCACGGCTTACGTTCGCAGCGACCTCATGGACATCGGCACCGGCTCCGCCGACTCTTCCTCCAGCTCTTCCAGCTCGGAAAAGACCGGCACCATCAATGCCAGCTACGTCCGTCTGCGCTCCGGCGCCTCCACCTCCTCGGGCATTCTGGCCACCCTGCAAAAGGGCGCCTCCATGACCGTGAAGGGCAGCTCCGGGGACTGGTATTCCGTCAGCTACAACGGCACCGACGGCTACGTTTACAAGCAGTACCTCACCGTGGAAGGCGAGAGCAGCTCTTCCAGCTCCTCTTCCAGTCAGACCGGCACCATCAACGCCAACTATGTGCGGCTGCGTTCCGGCGCTTCCACGGCCTCCGGCATTCTGGCCACCCTGAACAAGGGCGCCTCCATGACCGTGACCGGCAGCTCCGGCGACTGGTACGCCGTCACTTACAACGGCACCGACGGCTATGTTTACAAGCAGTACCTCACCGTCGGCAGCGGCAGCAGCAGTAGCAGCAGCAACAACTCCGACATCACCGTGGAGGCCGTGAGCGAGGATTCCGGCACCATCCGGGGCTACTATGTCCGGGTGCGCACCGGCCCCTCCACCTCCTCGTCCATCATCACCAGCCTCAACACCGGCGCCAAGCTGGACGTCACCGGCATCACCGGCGACTGGTATCAGGTCAAGTACAACGGCCAGACCGGCTATGTCTACAAAAGCTATCTGCAGCTGGGCGAAAGCAGCTCTTCCGGCTCCTCTTCCTCCAGCACCGGCGATGGCGCCGCCATCGTTGCGCAAGCCAAGAAGTATCTGGGCGTGCCCTATGTCTACGGCGGCACCTCCCCCTCCGGCTTCGACTGCTCCGGCCTTGTGTACTATGTGTTCATGCAGGAAGGCTACTCCCTTTACCGCACCGCCGGCGCCCAGTACCGCAACGGCGTTGCCGTCAGCCGCAGCGAGCTGCAGGTGGGCGACATCATCTGCTTCTACAACAGCGCCATGACCTCCATCGGCCATGTGGGCATCTATGTGGGCGACAACCAGTTCATCCACGCCTCCTCCGGCAGCGGCAAGGTCATCATCTCCAGCCTCTCCCAGAGCTATTACAACAGCCACTATTACGGCGCCCGCCGCATCGTGAGCTGAAAATACACATACATAAACCCCCGGCTTTCAAAGCCGGGGGTTCCGCTTGTCAAAACAGCCATACACAGACTTTTTCAGGCTATATCGGATCTGCCCGACCCCACCGGGCGGCTCGCCCTGCCCGGGCTTTGCCGGGATACGCCTGCTTCTTTGACCGTCTCAAAAACGCCAAAACGCCCGACCGTTCCGGTCGGGCGTTTTTGTTTGGATCAGATGCGGTTGGCCACCGCGTAGGCATGGCGCATGGCCTGCTGGACGCTGGCGGGCTTTTTGCAGTCGCCGATCATGTAGAACTCCGGCGCACTTCCATAGAAGCTCAGAGCCTCATCCTGCCGGGGCACGCGGCCGGCGCACATGACCACAGTGTCGCAGTCGATGGCATGCTCCGCGCCCTCCTTGTCGGTATAAACCACGGCCTTGTCCTCAATGCGGGCCACCTTCACCCCGGTGACGGAGTGGAAGTTGGGCTCGCCGAGCCAGGCTTCTTCAAACATGGAGTAGTAGTGGATGGCGGTGGAGTCCGCGCTGAGGCGGTCCCGCATCTCCACCACGGTGGTGTGATGGCCCTGCTTGGCAATGTAAAGGGCGGTCTCCACGCCCACTTCGCCGCCGCCGATAACGACCACCTTTTCGCCCAGCTTCTCGGGATGGGCAAAGGCTTCCAGGGAATAGGTAAGCTTTTCGGGATCCGCGCCGGGGATGGGCAGGGTGAGCATATCCGCGCCGCAGGCCGCCACCACGGCGTCAAAATTCTCCGCGGCGATCATCGCCGGGGTGGCCCGGGTGTTCAGGCGCACTTCCACACCCTGCTTGTCCAGCTGGTAGATGCACCAGTTTTTGAAGTCCCGCAGGGTCCACTTGAAGTCCGCATGGTCGGCATGGACGATCTGGCCGCCCAGATGATCCTGGGCCTCGAAGAGCACAGGGCTGTGGCCCCGCGCCTTCAGATACAGCGCACAGCGCATGGCCGCCGGACCGCCGCCGATGACGGCGACCTTCTTCTGCCGGGTCACCGGTTTGACCAGCTGATGCAGCCGATGCTCGATACCGATGGTGGGATTGACGGAGCAGACAGACACGAAGGGGTCATGCTCGCCCCGGCCGTGGCACTTGTTGCAGCGCAGGCAGGGCACGATATCGTCGTCCCGGCCCTCCAGCACCAGCTGGCCGTAGTCCGGGTTGGAGATGTAGGCGCGGGCGGCGTAAATGATGTCCGCCTTGCCTTCGGCCAGTGCCTTTTCGCAGGTCTCGGGGTAGTGGAAGCCGCCGATGACGCCAATAACAAGACCGGGCACGTTCTTCTTCATGTACTCGCCGTACTTCAGGAAGGGGGTCTCCTCCAGGTTGAAGCTGGTGGGATGGGCGGGGTCCACCTCGCTGGTGCGGAGCTGAACGATGTCGATGTACTTCTTGGCCTCGTTCAGGAACGCCGCGCTCTCTTCCAGGGTGTAGCCGCCGGGCAGGTCCTCCGCGCTCCACTCGATCTCGATGAGGAAGTTCCTGCCCACCTTCTGACGGATGCGCTCCAGGCACAGCAGCGGGAAGCGCATGCGGTTTTCCACACTGCCGCCCCACTTATCCGTGCGCTTGTTGGTCAGGGGAGAGAAGAACTTGGCGGGGAGATTGCCCCGGTAGCACATGTGAATGGAGACCATGTCGAAGTCCAGCATCTTCAGAATACCGCACTGCTCGGCATAAGAGTCGGCGATTTTCTCCAGCTGCTCCTCGGTGTACCAGTCGGGGTCCTTGTGGGCCTCCACCAGTTCCAGATCGAACTCCGCGGGCGGGGGCGCTTCCAGGCTCTTGGTCTGGTCAAAGGCGCTGTTCCGGCGCTCCAGAGAGCCGCCCTTGGCTTTCATCAGCGGATAGGCGGAGGGAGGCCCCACAAAGATGGCCATGCAGGCCAGGGAGTCATAGTAATGGATGTTGTCCGCCAGCTGCAGCAGATAGTTCTGGCAGTTGGTGTCGTACAGGTCATAGTCGGGGAAGTGGCCAAAATCCATGTCCATGGGCAGCTGCTTGCCCCGGGTAAAGTTGTTCATGCCCATGCAGGTCACAATGGAGGCATTCCGGGCTTTGTTGGCATAGTGGGAGATCACGCTCTCCGCGGGATAGGGCTCCGGCCCCTGCAGGAAATGCGGCAGGGAGTTGGAGGCCGCCATGCGGTTTTTCAGCGTGAAACCCCGGATCTTCAGAGGCTCCATCAGGTGGGGAAATTTCGGTCCACTCATGCAGATTGCTCCTTTTTTCCTATTTTTCTTTTTCCGCTCCGTCGGCTCGGAGTTCATGGTCGCGCCTTATGATTTTACCATGCCGCCGCCCCTGCCGCAACACCTTTCTTGCCACAGCAAACGGCGCCCCGGAAGCTCCGGAGCGCCGTCATCTTCGTTTTTTACAGTTTTCGGATCAGGGTCTTGTAGTAGTCCACCGCGCCGGGGAGGCAGGCGGTTTCGATGTTTTCGTCCGCACCGTGCATGCCGTCCAGCTGCTCCGAGCCGTAGATCACCGGGGAGAATCGGATGCAGTTTTCCGCCACATCCTCAAAGAAGCGGCTGTCGGTAGCCCCGGTGACGACGTAGGGCGTGCAGACCACGCCGGGGAAGACCTCCGCCACCACGGTCTGGGTCAGGCGGAACGCCTCACCGCTGACGTCCACCGTCCGGGAGGAGGGATTGCCCGCCACGATCTCTGTCATCAGGCCGTAGCGCTTGGCCACCCGGGTAATGCGCTTGAGGCTCTTACCCATATCCTGATGCGGGGCGAAGCGCATATTGGCGCCCACGCTGGCCGTCTGGGGGATCACGTTATAGCCCTCGGCCCCCTTGGCCGTGGTGAAGCAGATGGTGGTGCGCAGCATGGCCGCCGCCTGAGGGCTGGATTTGATGATCGTGCGCTTCATAAGGCCCCCGAAGAGCCATAGATTCCCGAACAGCAGCCGCTTGCCGAAACCGGCATAGGGCGCCATTTCCTGGAACATCCCCTTCACCACCGGCCCGAAGGCCGCCTTGAAGGGACTCTTGCGATCCACATCCGCCATGAACCTGCCAAGGCGAACCAGCGGGGTATTGCGGCCGGGGGTGCTGGCATGGCCGCCGTTGCTCTCCGCGGTGAACAGCACATCGCCATAGCCCTTTTCATACATACCCACCATGGCGAACACGCCCTTCACGCCCTTGACCGGCTCCCGGATCAGCGCGCCGCCCTCATCGCAGAGCATGAAGATCTTCACGCCATTTTCCTTGAGGTAGCTGGCGATCTTCCCGGCGCCGGGGCCGCCGATCTCTTCGGTGCAGGAGCTGGCCAGATAAATATCCCGCCGGGGCTTGTAACCCTCGGCCAGCAGCTCTTCCACCGCCTGCATAAAGGCCATGTGGCTGCACTTGGTGTCCGCGCTGCCCCGGCCCCAGACCCGGCCATCGGCGATCTTACCGGCAAAGGGGTCCCGGTCCCAGCCCTCGCCGGCCTCCACCACATCCTGGTGGGCCATGAACATCACCGGCTTTTCGCTGGACTCGCCGCTCCACTTGAACAGGAGATTGCCGTCGATCTCGTGCTTTTCCAGGTTCTTATGCACCCGGGGAAACAGGCCCGCCAGAACGGCATGATAGGCCAGAAACTTTTTCCGCTGATTCACACCCCGGGTGGAAACGGTTTCACACTGCACCATACGGGACAGCTTCTGGGCATAGAGGCTTTCCCGCTCCGCCTCCGGCGCCGGCACATAGCCGACTTTCTTTTTCGGCAGCCGGGCGGCCCGGACAATGGCCACGACCAGCGGCGTCAGCAGCACCAGCAGTACCGCCGCCACGATAACAAGGATGACCCAGCTTTCCATCAGAGCGTTACCTCCTTTTTGGCGTCTTTTTTGAAGAAATAGTAGGCAAGGCCGATGGCCAGGGCCCCGGAGGGCACAATGAGAAAGCCCGCCGAGCTGATGACCGAGGGCACCAGCACGCAAAGCAGGATCATGGCCACCAGCGGCACCGGCACAATGCGGAAGTCCTTGCGGAAATACATGCAGGCCAGCGCACCGAACAGCGCCGGCACCACGTTTTCAAAGGCCGGCTGCAAAACCGGGCTTTCCAGCAACGGCCGCAGGGGCGTCATCGCCAGAACGCCCACCGCGATCACCAGCGTTGTGGTCAGCGAGGAGGTGGCCACGGACAGGGTGGACACGATCTCGTTTTCCGCCGAGCCCACGCTGGTGCCGGCGATCTCCCGGGCGTTGACCGCGCAGGGGATCTTGAGATTGATGAGGTTGCCGGTGATAAAGGCCAGATAGCTGGCCCCGGAGCCCAGCATGGGCGTGTAGATCAGAAACTCCACGATGCAGCTGGGAATGTAGATCAGAGCGATCTGGGCAAAGCCCATGCCGAAGGCGTGCATATCCGGCATCACGCCGAACACGGCGCCCATGAAAAAGGCCGAACCGATAAACAAAAACAGACTCAGCCAGTTGCTGATACGGCCTAGGATATGAGTGTTGCGGTTGAACCTTTCAACAAATACCTGCTTTTCCTGTTCCGACATATCCCCGCCCCCTTTCAAAACCAGGCACCCACGGCGATGGCTGCCGCCATGGCCACCAGCATGCTCCCCGCAATGGAGAAGCTCTCCAGCCACTGAAGATTTTTCTTTTCCACCAGCCACAGAAATCCCGCCATGACCAGCGCCGATACCGCCAGCACCACCAGCTGCACATATTCGCCGGTGGAGGTGAAGGTGCCGAAATAGCTGCCGATGTAGGCGCACACCAGACCCACAAACATGGCCGTCATGGCTTTGTCGCCAAAGCCGGGGCCGCCCTTGCCGCTTTTCTGGCCGGCGGTCTGGATGGCTTTGGTGTATCTTTTATTGAACAGCGCCGTCAGCAGCATGCCCCAGCAGATGCCCACCGCCATCAGCAGCGCGATGGTGACAAAGGCCTCCAGAGTCATCTCCGAAATGCGAAGCCCCGACAGTCCCACGCCCCGGGCGGCAATATCCGCCACGGTGGTCTCATAGTGCAGAGCCCCGATCACCGACAGCCGCAGCCAGGGCAGCGGCGTTCCCAAAGAACCGGACAGGGCGATCACGCCCAGAAGGATGCTCACGCTGGGCAGCAGCGTAAAGGTCAGGGAACTGGTCACCGTGCGCCGGAGCTTGGCCCGGTCCATGCCGATGGCAATGCCCGCCCGCCAGGCCCGGATCATAAAGACCACGCTGATCAGGCACACCACCAGAATGATGCCGCCGCAGATCAGGTAGATCGGCAGACTGTTGAGTTGAGACAGGATGTTCATGGCACTCATCTCTTTTCATCAAAACATTTATATAGATATACTATAAACGCCCCCTGCCGTTCCGTCAAGCGCGGGCCAAAAATAATGCGCTGCACAGAAAAAAGCGTTCCCAGCTTATCGCACTTGTGCTATAATGAGTTTGTATGTGCAAACAGAAACAAACGTACAGGAAGGGTGCTTGGCGTGTCCATTTCCAACATAATCTCTCTGCTCAGCGGCGTGGCCCTGTTTTTGTTCGGCATGGGGCTGATGGGCGACGGGCTGAAAAAGGTGGCCGGCAGCAAGCTGGAGCTGGTTTTGTTCAAGCTGTCCAGCACCGCCCTCCGGGGCATTCTGCTGGGCACCGGCGTCACCGCCGTGATCCAGTCCTCTTCCGCCACCAGCGTCATGGTGGTGGGCTTTGTAAACACCGGCATGATGCGTCTGCGCCAGGCCATCGGCATCGTGATGGGTGCCATTCTGGGCACCAGCATCACCGGCTGGATCATCTGCCTGTCCAATGTGGGCGGCGGCAACGGCTGGGTCAGCCTCATCTCCACCTCCACCCTCACCGGCGTGATCGCCGTGATCGGCATCATTCTTCGCATGTTCTGCAAAAAGCAGACCCAGAACCATCTGGGAGACATTCTGCTGGGCTTTGCGGTTTTGATGTATGGCATTTCCGGCATGAGCAGCGCCGTGGCCCCTCTGCGGGAAAGCCAGGCCTTCATCACCCTGATGACCCGTTTTTCCAATCCCCTTCTGGGCCTTCTGGTGGGCATTGCCACCACGGCGATCCTTCAAAGCGCCTCGGCCGCCGTGGGCATCCTGCAGGCACTGGCCATCACCGGCGCCATCGACTTCGCCACCGCCTTCCCCATCATCATGGGCATGGCCATCGGCGCGGCCGTGCCGGTGCTGCTGTGCGCCATCGGCGCCTGCACCGACGCCCGGCGGGTCGCCTTTGCCTATCTGCTGGTCAATGTGCTGGGCGTGATCGTGGTGGGGATCGTGTTCTACAGTCTCAACGCCCTGCTTCACTTTCCGCTCATGACCATGACCATGAGCTCCGTGAGCATCGCCCTGGTGAACACGCTTTTCCGCCTGGCTGCGGTGCTGATTCTGGCGCCCTTTATCCCCCTGATCGAAAAATATCTCTGTCATCTGGTGCCGGAGCGCGGCACGGCCCCGGAGGAGTTTGCTCCCATGCTGGAAGAGCGTTTTCTGGATCACCCGGCCCTGGCCATCGAGCATTGCGGCACCGCCACCCAGTCCATGGCGGAACTGGCGCAGGAAAACCTGCTGGCCTCCATGAACCTGCTTTCCGGCTTCCACGCGGAAGGTTTTCGGAGCATTCAGCAGCGGGAACAGATCCTGGACCGTTACGAAGACAAACTGGGCAGCTATCTTGTCCGCCTCACCGCCGCCGAACTCAGCCCCCGGCAGACCCGGGAACTGTCCAAATACCTTCACGCCATCGGCGATCTGGAGCGGATCGGCGACCATGCCCTGAACATCGCCGAAAGCGCCCAGGAGATCCACAGCAAGCAAATCCACTTCTCCGACGCCGCTGCCCGGGAGCTGCAGGTGATGGGGCAGGCCGTGGCCGACATTCTGCGCCTTTCCATCAGCGCTTTTGTGCAGGACGACCTGGACAGCGCCTATCGGGTGGAGCCGCTGGAAGAGCTGATCGACACGCTCTGCGACGAGATGAAGCTGCGTCACGTCCAGCGGCTGCAGCTGGGCCAGTGCACACTGAACAACGGCTTTGCCTTCAACGATCTCATCACCAACTTTGAGCGCGTCTCCGACCACTGCTCCAACCTGGCGCTGGCCCTCATCGAGCAGGAATCGGAACGCTTCGATCCCCACGAATATCTGGACAGCGTTAAGGAAATGAAAAGCGGCTCCTTTGCCCGCTATTACGACGAATACTCCGCCCGCTACAGTCTGTAAGCCCGGCAAAAACACCCCGGAGGTCCAAGCCCATGAAAAAAAGACGCATTCTCATCCTTTTCATTTTGATGCTCCTTGCCATCATCGTGGAAGTGGTGATCCTTGTCGGCATCAACGGCCGGGACGAAGAACCTGCCGCGACCCCGATCCCCACCGCCGAACCCTACACTCCGCCCACCGCGGAGCCTTCCGCCAGCCCCACACCCACGCCCATTCCCACCCCGGTGCCTACCCAGGCGCCTACGCCCACGCCGGCGCCCACCGCCGCTCCCACACAGGCGCCCACACCCACGCCCACCGCCACGCCCCGGCCCGGCACGCTCATCAACTCCGGCAGCTTCCAGTCGGACACCGGCACGGGCCTGAACATGGTGGTGGACTGGAGCTGCCGTGACGACGGCAGCGGCAACGTCCGCATCTATCTGGACGCCTATCTGTCCAGCTACAGTCTGGAAGTCGGCGCCCGTTCCTGGGGCGTGCATGTGAACTTTGCCGGCCAGGACTGGACCTTCAGCGCCGTGGGCGTGACCGTGGAAAGCGGTTACTCCAGCTCCTCCCTGTTCACCGATTACATCACCGTGCCCATGGGCAGCAGCGGCACCATGACCGTCAGCTACGAATACAAAGGCAGCTATTCCGGTGTGGAGCTGCCCACCATCGACGCCAGCGGCTCGGTTTCCACCGGCTGACACAAAAAGAGGGATGCTTCCGCATCCCTCTTTTCAAGCTTGATTTGATCTGCTCGGCCGAAGTGAATTCGGCCGGCATAATCCTTGGGGCCAAAGGCCCCGCGGATTTACGCCCGGCCCCGCGGGCGGCTCGCCCTGCCCGGGCTTCGCTGCGATATGCCTGCTTCTTCGACAGACCCAAAAGAGGGATGCTTCCGCATCCCTCTTTTCTCATTTTACCACTTTGGCCTGCGCTCCGGAAATTTTCACCCGGATGCCCTTTTCTGCCGCCATGCTTTCCGCTTTTTCCGAGAGCTTGCCGGCGCTGGCATTGAGGTATTTCACCGCCAGCTCCTCCTTGGCGCTCTCCGGCATCATCCGGGCGGCTGCGGCCGCCGTGGGTCCCAGAGAACCGGCAAACAGCCGCACCACGGCTTCATAGTCGATTTCGCTGACCATCAGCTTCAGTTCAATCATGTCAGATCTCCCAAAAATGCTTTTTCTGGCCGGGCTTGCGGGGCCGTGCCCGGCGAAGATAGAGGTAGTAGACGTCGGCCAGCAGCAGCGCCCACAGCACCCAGGTCATATGCCTGGCAAAAAGGGGATCCTCCGCCCCTCCGCCCAGCAGGTTGTGGGCCAAATAGGCCGCCGCCAGCAGCAGCCAGGCCGCCACCAACAGACCGTCCGCTTTTTTCTGAATACCGGCCAGTTTTTCCTTGTTGTGCCGGGGATCCTTGAGCATTCGGAAGCTTTGTCCCTCAAACACGCAGGCCGCCACCAGCGTCAGCGGCGCCAGCACCCCCAGCGCGATCCCCAGAATATATGCCAGATTCATACGCCTCAGTCCTCTTTCGTTTTTTCCCATTATACCACAAGGCCGGCAGGATGTCACCCGCCGGCCCTGTTTTGTATGGTTTTTATTCCACCACGGTCACGAAGCTGTCAAATTCGCCCCGCACAGTGGCGCCGCTGACGGCGTCGGCATAATCGGCGTAATAGCCGAAGGCCAGCACCACCGCCGCCTCATAGCCCTCGGGGATGCCGTAGAGAGCCTGGCTTTCCGTGCTGACATTGATGCTCATGGCGCAGGGCGCGGTGTACATATGCGCGCCGAGGCCCGCCGCCTGGGCGTACAGATACATGCTCTCCGCCGCACAGCCGGCAGCAAACTGGCTGTTGCCGCCCTGCGCGAAGTCCTCCGTGGGCACCGCCACGATGATCAGCACCGGCGCGCCCTTCACCAGGCTGTCCTTCAGCTCCTGATTTTCCAGCAGGATGAACTTCCAGGGCTGCTGGTTCATGGCGCTGGGTGCCTGGAAGCCAGCGGCCAGGATCTCATTGACCAGCTCCTCGGGAACCTCTTCGTCGGAGAAATTCTTGCAGGAAATGGCCGAGGCGATCCACTCCGTGGCGGTTTCCGGCATGGTCACGGGCTCCGCCGCTTCCGCGGAAGCCTCCGCGCTGGCCTCGCCGCTGGCCTCCCCGGACGCGGCAAAGGCCACCACCGTCAGCAGAACTGCCGCGCACAGAAGCGCCGCCAGAATGCGAAAATTCTTCTTTGTCATAAAATGCTCCTCCTTTGTTCGTTTTTCTGATTATATCAAAAAACACCCGGTATAATTATGTCCATATTGTAAACACATATCTTTTTTCTTTGTCTGTCCCGCCAAAGGGCAGGAAAAAGGCAGGATTGCGTCCGGGAAAGATCTGTGTTATTGTTTTAAGGTTCTGAGATCATCGCCGGGGAGGCCGTCACCATGCGTCAAAGCACCGTCCGCCAACAGAAAATCGCCATGCTGCAAATGCTGCTCTGCGGCGCCATGTGGAGCATCGCGGGCATCTTCATCAAGCAGATCCCCTGGCATCCCATGGTCATCGCCGGCTTCCGGGGCCTCATCGCGGCGGCCACGGTGGCTGTATGCCTGCGACTGAGCCATACCAAAGTCCGCTTCACCCGCAAAGGCTTCTGGGGCGGCTTCTTCATGTGCATGACCGCCGTGTGCTTTGTCATCGCCAACAAGCTCACTGCCTCCGCCAACGCCATCGCTCTGCAGTTCACCAGCCCCATCTACATCCTTCTGTTTTCCACCCTGCTCTTCCGCCAGAAATTCAGCCGGGCCGACCTGCTGGCCGTGCTTTTCACCAGCCTCGGCGTGGTTCTGTTTTTCCTGGATCAGCTGGCCCCGGGCCGGCTCATCGGCAATCTGGTGGCCGTGGTGGCCGGTGGCTTCAGCGGCGCTATGTGCATTGCCATGAACCGCTGCGACTACGATGAGCGCATGGGCGGTATGCTTCTGGGCCATCTTCTCAACGCCCTGCTGGGCATCCCCTTCGCTTTTGTCTCCGCCCCGGAATTCAGCTTCACCCCTCTTCTCTGCATCCTCATCCTGGGCGTGGTGCAGCTGGGCCTTCCCTACATCCTTTTCGTCAAGGCGGAGGAACACTGTTCTCCCCTGGCAGTGAATCTTCTGTCCGTCATCGAGCCCATTCTCAATCCCCTTTGGGTCTTTCTCTTTGACGGGGAAGTGCCGGGAACCTTTGCCTTTGTCGGCGCCATCGTCATCATCGGCACCATCACGATCTGGTCCGTGCATCAGACCCGAAGCCTTTCCGGGGAATGAGAGCCGGCTGCCGCCGGCCATACTATACCGAATCGTCCTCAAAGGAGCGTTTTTCCTGTGGCAAGAAACGATAAATATTTCAGCATCGGCACCCTGAAGAGCCGGGGCTGGACCAACACCCTGATCGCCGAGCTTCTGGGCAAGCCCCGGTATCTTCACGCCCATGGCCGCAGCGTGCGCAGCTGGCCCCGGGAAGAGGTTCTGAACGCGGAGCAGACCGAGGCCTTCAAAAGCGGCGCTGCCGCCCCCAGCCCCGGCGCCTTCATGGATACGGAAACCGCCCTGCAGGCCGCCTCCGCCTTTTTCATCCAGAGCTGGCAGGCCCTGCAGCCCATGGAGACTCCCGCCTACAAGCTGGCGGAACAGTACCACCAGGCCATTTTGAGCCAGCTCAAGGGCGTGGCCTGGGCCGACCGGCTCAAGCCGGGCCAGGCTCTGAGCTACGTGCAGAACTTCCTGCATCTGGCCGGCGACAGCACGCCGGAGGCGGTGTGCCGCTGCCTCAAGCATTTCGTCACCGCTGCCCCCTGGCTGGGCCGCAGCGCCGAACACCGCATCGCCAAAGAGCTTTTCCTCTCCTACGCCTCCCGGCTTCTGGCCATCGCCGACGCCGCCATGGAGGACTTTGCCGCCAGTCAGCCCGAAGCCGATCTTGGGGCAATGCTCACCATGGAGCACTTCCCCTTCAGGGAGCTGCTGAGCCACCCCCTGAGCTATATCTGGTCCGTCCACTACGTCCCCCAGGCCATCCGCACCAGCCTGAACCTGCTGGTGGCCCTGAACCCCAAAGACGAATACCCGGAAGCCCGGGCCATGAAACGCCGCTTCATTCTGCACATCGGCGGCACCAATACCGGCAAGACCTACGCCGGCTTCCAGCGCCTCATCCAGGCCGAAAGCGGCGTATACCTGGCGCCCCTGGGCGGGCTGGCGCTGGAGGGTCAGGAATGCCTGCTGGACGCCCATGTGCGC
>CAZSAX010000021.1:0-22554 GCA_964605075.1 uncultured Oscillospiraceae bacterium | reverse complement strand
CCGGAACTTAATTCTGCAAACTGGAAATTGCTTTTGCAATCCACCCTCTCTCCATATGAGAGATTCTACATCTCTTTATTGGAGAAAATCAATCATATTTTCGCTTATTTAGAGAAAATGCTTGATTTTCTACATGCTCTCCTATATACTGTGGTCATAAAGGATGTGAAGCACCATGTATGACAACATTGGTCAAAAAATAGCGGCTCTGCGGAAGGAAAAAGGCCTTTCCCAGCGGGAACTGGCCGGGCTTCTGACGGAGCTGGGGGAAGCGGTTTCCGACAAGGCGGTCTCCAAATGGGAGAAAGGGGCCACCCTGCCCTCCGCCCGTCAGTTTCTTCTGTGCTGCCGGGCGCTGGGCCTGGAGGATATCTCCGGGGAGTTTATGGGCCGGGGCCTTTCCCGGGGGCTGAACGCTGCCGGACGGCGGAAGCTGGAGGAGTATGCCCTGCTTCTGCGGCGCAGCGGACTGTATGAGGAAAAAACAACGGAGAGCGGCCGGCTGATCCGGCTGTATACGCTGGCGGTCTCCGCAGGCCCGGGCCAGTTTCAGGACGACGATGACTTTGAGCTGGTCTATGACTCCCATGCCCCCGGGGAGGCGGACTTTGCCGTGCGGGTGGCGGGGGACAGCATGGAGCCCCGCTTTCACGATGGCCAGGTGGTCTATGTCCGGCGGCAGGACAGTCTGGCCGAAGGGCAGATCGGTCTGTTTTCCTGGGAAGGCAGCGCCTACATCAAGCAGCTCCGCCTGGGCGCGGAAGGGCTGGCTCTGCACAGTCTGAACCGGGCCTATGCCGACATTCCCATCCCCGAGCCCCAGGCCCTGCGGGTCTTTGGCCGTATACTATAAAAACGCACCTCCCCATCGGGGAGGTGTGTTTCAGACTGTCAGAGAAGTAAGACCTGCCCAGCGAAGCCCGGGCAGGGCGAGCCGCCCGCCGGGGGCGGGCGTAAATCCGCGGCGGCCTTGGCCGCTAAGGATTATGCCGGCCGGATTCACTTCGGCCGAGCAGATCCAAATGGAAAAACACCTCCCCGCGGGGAGGTGTTTTTCGTGTGTAATTATTTCACCACAAGGCCGATGGCCTCCATTTCGATGGGGGCGTTTTTGGGAAGCTCCGCTACCTGCACGCAGGCCCGGGCGGGAAGCACTTCACCGTTGAAGAACTGGGCGTAGACATCGTTGACCACGGCGAAATCGTTCATGCTGCGCAGGAAGATGGTGGTTTTGACCACATGCTGCAGGTCGCTGCCGCCGGCTTCCAGAATGGCCTGGACGTTGCGGATGCACTGCTCAGCCTGGGCCCGGATGCCCTTGGGGAAGCGGCCGTCCTTATCGGCGGGAAGCTGGCCGGACACGAACACAAAGCCCCCGGCACTCACGCCGGCGGAATAAGGGCCGATGGCAGGGGCGGCCCCTTCGATTTTCTGGATCATGGAAGAATCTCCTTTCTGAAAACAGACCGGTTTTTATTTTACTGTAGCATGCCAAAAGGGAACAATCAATAATGAATTTGAATTTTACGCCCTGTATGATATAATGCAGCCATGAAAGAAAAATCATCTCTGGACGAGAGCCTGCGCCGCCTGGGCGGCATCCTGGCGGCTCCGTCGCTGCTGCTGCATTATGAACATACGACCCCGGGCCTGGAGCAGAGCTATCTGCGGCGCATTGGGCTGGACAAGGCGGAGCGGGAGGGCTTTATGGATTACCTCTGCCGCACCGGCCGTCTGGACGAAGGCGCCCGGGCGGTGCTGGAGCCGGAGGCCTGCCGGCGGGGCTGCTTGCCGGCAGAGCTGGCCCGGCAGCTGATGAAGGAGCTGCCCCCGGAAGAGAAGTGGGAGGACGTCTGAATGGCTTATCCCAGTGTGAGCTGCGATCTGAATAAACTGCGGGAGAATGTGGAGCGCCTTTCCGGCTGGCTCCACGGTCACGGCGCGCTGTTTGCCGCGGTGACCAAAGGCGTCTGCGCCGCGGAGCCCATTGTCCGGATGCTGCAGGAGAGCTCCTGCGACTGGATCGCCGATTCCCGGGTGCAGAACCTGGCAAGGATAGCCGGACCCAAGCCCCGGCTCCTCATCCGCAGTGCCCAGCCGGGGGAGATCGAAGAGGTTGTCCGCCACGCAGATATCAGCTTTGCTTCGGAGCCGGCGATCCTGCGGCTCCTGGCGGAGGAGGCGGCCCGGCAGGGAAAGCGCCACGGCGTTCTGCTGGCCCTGGATATGGGCGATCTGCGGGAGGGCTGCTTTTTCCGGGACGAAGACGATATGTTCCGCAGCGCCGAGGCAGCGGCCCGGGAAGAACATCTGGAGCTTATGGGCGTGGCCACGAATCTGGGCTGCTTCGGCGGGGTAAAGACCACGCCGGAGAACATGACGGCCCTGGCGGAAGCGGCCCGGAAGCTCCGGGAGCATCTGGGGCTGGCGCTGCCCATCGTGTCCGGTATGAGCACGGCGGCCCAGAAGCTGCTGCGCAGCGGGGGCATGCCGCCGGCGGTGAATCATGGCCGCTTCGGAGAGGCCTGGCTGGTGGGCTATGATTCCGTCAGCGGGGAAAGCGTTCCCGGGATGCATGAGGATGCGTTTATTCTCTCGGCCCAGCTTATTGAAGTGAAGCAAAAGCCCTCCAAGCCGGTGGGCGAGATCGGCGGTGATGCCTTTGGCCGGGTCATTGAGCGGCCGGATCGGGGCTCCATGCGCCGGGGACTTCTGGCCTGCGGGGTGCAGGATATCGACCGGGACTGCCTGGAACCTCTGGACGGGCGGATCGAGATCCTGGGCGGCAGCTGCGACCACACCATCGTGAACCTCAGCCGGGCTCCGGAGCTCCGGGCGGGGGACGTTCTGCGCTTCCGGATGCGCTACGGCGCGATGCTCCGGGCCTATACCAGCGCTTACGTGGAAAAGGAATATATATGAAGATGATCAAACGAAGCCTTGCGATCCTGTGCCTGGCGGCCCTGCTTCTGAGTCTGGGCGCCTGCGGCGGCAGCGGCGGGTCCATCATCGGTCTGGGTCATACGGAGCCCTTCCGCATCGCCGTGTGCCAGATGCCGGACAGTCTCAACCCCCTGTATGCCGAAAGCGATCTGGCCAGGGAATTTTTCCTGCTGGCCTATGACCCGCTGTGGCGCATGGACGAAAACTACGAGCCGGTGCCCTGCCTGGTGGACAGCTGGGATGTTTCCAGCGACGGACTGGTGTGGACCATCCGCCTGCGGCAGGATGTGTACTTCTCCGACCCCACGGCGGAGGAGCCGCAGCAGCTCACGGCCAGCGATGTGAAGTTCTCCTACGAGCTTTTCATGCGCTTTGCCGACGATTACGACAGCTACTTTGAAGGCATCAGCTCCATCGCCTGCCCGGACCGCTTCACTGTGGTCATTACCACCTCGCAGGTCAAGGGGGATATGCTTTACAATCCCACCCCCATCCTGCCCAAGTATATCTGGTCGGATTACGCTTCGGCGCCGTCCTCCATGGACAATGCCGCCATGATCGGCAGCGGGCCCTTCACCTATCAGCCGGTGACGCTGGCGGAGGGTGAGGTGCAGACGGTATGGACCTTTGCGGCCAACGACGATTATTTTGGCGGCGAGGCCAGTCTGGAACAGCTGATCTTCCAGTATGAATCCACGCCGGTCAATGCGGCGCTGCTGTTGGTTGACGGGGTGGTGGATGCCTGTCTGGATCTGACGGACATTCAGCTCATGACGCTGGAAGGACAGGAAAATGTGACCCTTCTGGCGGCCCAGGGCCCCGGCCGCGGCAGCTATGTGATGGCCATGAATATGCTCTCCGGCGCGCTGACGGATGACCGGGTGCGGCAGGCGGTGCTGAGCTGTCTGAACAAGGATCGGATCTATGAGATCGCGCTGGGCGGCGTGGGCGTAAAGGGCTACGGCTTTGCCGACCCGGGCAGCGACTCGTTCCTGGATCCGGCGGCGGATACCCACAGCTATGACCCGGACTATGCCCTCAGCCTTCTCACGGCGGCGGGCTACAGCGATTATGACGGCGACGGCGTTCTGGAGACCAAGGACAACACGCTGGAGCTGAGCTTCACCCTGTATACCAGCACCTGCGATCCCTGGGCCGCCGCGGCCCAGACCATTCTGGCGGCGGATCTGGCGGAGCTGGGCGTGGAGATCAACTGGAAAACCACGGACAGCCGCAATGTGGAGTCGGTCTGCCGCAAGAATGGGAACTGGGATATCTACATTGCCAGCCAGCCCAGCGGCATTGATCCTCAGTATACGGCCTCCTCTCTGGCCGGCGGCAGCAGCCATACCGGCTGGCAAAGCGAGGAATATGACCAGGTGTATGCCCAGTTCGTCAGTGCGTCGGACGAGACGGAGCGGGCCTCCCTCTGCCGGCGTCTGCAGGAGATCGTTCTGGCCGATTGTCCCCGGGTGGTTTTGGGCTACGGTCTGGATGTGCAGGCCATCCGCTCGGACCGCTGGACGGGCTATGAGGACTGCGCAGAGGCCGCCGGCGGCCTTTTCGGCACCGGCAGCGCGGCGGCCTATATGAACATCCGCCCTCTGAGCAATAAAGAGCTGGAAGAGCGGGCGCAGGCAGCCTCCGCCGGAAACACTGTGCTTTCGGAGGCCCCGGAAACGGCCGGAGAAGCAGCGGAGCAGAGTCATTGAGTTGGTGAATTTTATCTCAAATGAGATGAAAGAATATGAATACCGCCCGAAGTTTCGGACTTCTGGCGGTATTTTTATGAAAAAGAAGCTTTTGGAAACCTGCTGGGCTTTCCGGTTCGCGCGGGGGGAGGGCCAGGCCCCAGCCCGGAAAACTGCCGCAAAAAAATTAAAAATCCGGGCAGACAAAGAACGGTTTTTGTGCTATTCTTGGGCAGAAGCGGGGCGGAAGGCCCGGCTGGAAAAGAGAAGAAAAAGGGAGAAGAGTTATGAAAAAAGGACTGAGCATCCTGCTGGCGCTGTGCCTGTGTCTGGGCATGAGCCTGAGTGTTATGGCGGCCAGCGGCGAGGCGTCCGGCGGTATGGGCGGCGGCGCGCTGCCCTCCGGCGGCAACTTCGGCGATGTGAAAAGCGGCGTTGTGAACAACAGCGTCATCACCATCACCGCCGGCGAAGTGCAGACGGACGAGAGCGCCGCGGAGATCTTCGAGCTGGCGGACGGCGGAACGATCTCCGGGGAAGGCGTTTCCGGCCTGTATCTGGAAAACAGCAGTGTTTATAACTACCGCAACGACAGCGGCGTGAGCCAGGGCATCTCCGGCGTGACCTTTGTGGACGGCGACGGCACCGTGGGCGGGGCCGCGGACTGCTGGGCCGTGGAGGAATCCGGCGATCCCATGGCCCGGCCCGTCGTCAGCGCCGGCGAGGACTACAACACCGTGATCATCCTGGACGACGAGGACGATGCCTTTGTCCGTTCAGCCAGCGAGATCGCCATGGGCGCGGCGCTGGCGGTGGGCGGCGGCACGGAGGAGAATGTCCTCACCGTGGAAAATACCTACCTCTGGACCTCCGGCTTCAAGCGCACCAGCCTCTTTGCCGATGACCAGGCGGCGGAGCTGGTGGTGCGCGACAGCCGCATCGTCTGCCCCGGCGGGGAAAACTACAAGCTGGGCTGGCAGGCCCTGTACGGCGGCTCCCGGGCCACCCTGCTGCAGAACGGCGACTGCTGGTTCTTCAACTCCGAGATCGTCACCGAGGGCTGGGGCGCCCTGGCCATCGACAGCTCGCCGGGCCTGGACCTGTATGCCACCAACTGCATCATTGATGTTCTGGGCGGCGGCTATGTGAGCTATACCCCCGGCGACGGCAGTGTGAACCTGTTCTGCTGTGATGCGGAATCGGCCCAGTACGGCGTGTTCGTCACCGGCAATTCCAAAGCCTTTGTGGGCGGCATGATGGACACCACCGAGGAAGCCCGGGCCCGCATGGACGAGACGAAGGATATGGAGCTGCCGCCTGTGACCGAGGATGCGGGCAGCTGCATCCGGGCGGATTATGCGGCCTACATCACCCATCAGGGCGGCGGAAATTCCCCCACCACCGCAGGCTATCTGGCCGCGGCAAACAGCACGCTTTCCACCGTGACGGAGCGCCGCATTGCGGACAATTCCCACTTCCTCAACGACTCCTACGGCGGTACCAGCTGGTTCTGGACGGAGTTTTGGCGGGGCAGCACCTGCGTGGCCCGGAGCACCAACGCCACCTTTGAATTTGACAACGTGAATCTGGAAAGCCGCGCCGGCGTTATCTTCCAGAGCGTTGTGAACTGGGAAGGCGCCTCCAAGAGCTTCTCGCTGGCGGAGGATACGGAAGCGGTGGGTAACAGCCTGATCCTGCGGAACATGGCCGTGACCGGCGACATCCGCAACGACGATATTTACCGCAACCTCTATGTGGACCTGACGGACACCACCGTCACCGGCGCCATGGTCTCCACCACGCTGGAGGCCTGGAACGCCATGTGGACCGTGGAGGCTCTGCAGGCCAATCCTGCCTATGAAGCGGCGCTGGCGGAGCAGGCCTCCTGGGCGGAGGAGATCCCCAACGCCACCTACGACGCGGAATACCCCTATGCCGAGTTTGTGCTGGATCTGGAGGCGGTGAGCGAAAACCTGACCATGGACGAATACACCGTCATCAACGGCATCCACCTGACCATGAACGAGGGCGCGGTTTGGCAGGTCAGCGGCGAGTCCCGGATCGTAAGCCTGCACCTGGCGGAAGGCGCTTCCATCCAGGCGGCCGAGGGCTGTGGGATCGAGATCTATGTGAACTGCGAGGGTCTGGAGGCCGCGGCCGGCGAGAAGGTGGAAGAGCTCACTGCCGGCGATTATGAAAATGTGGTCATTGTCTGCCGGGACGGCGCGGCGGCGCTGGAAGTGGTGGAGATCGAGGGCGAGGACTATGTGCTGCTGGAGGGCCTGAGGAACTATCTGGCCTCCCTGTTCGCGGCGGAGACCGGGACGGCCGGCGGCCCCAGCACGGTGATCACCGGCGCCAGGCTTCTGGATGCCAGCTATAACGGCGAGGTGCTGGACGTTCTGGTGCAGGACGGGAAGATCGTCGCCGTGGGCGAGGATCTGGAAGGCGATGAGGTCATTGATCTGACGGGATACACGCTCCTGCCGGGGCTGATCGACGCCCATGTGCATGTGGCTTCTTCCGACTATAACATCGGCCTTCTGGCCACCTGGTGCAGCCAGGGCATCACCTCCGTGCGGGAGCTGGGGATGCTGTCCACCCTGAACGAAGAGGACTTCCTGCCCCTTATCGAGGCGGCCGGGGAAGATCCTGCCAACGCCTATTTGGTGAGCGCCGGCAAATATCTGGACGTGGCCGGCGGCTACGGCATGGGCCCCACGGGGAACATGGGCATTACCGTCACCACCCCCGAGGAAGCGGCTGCCGAAATCGAACACAAGGCGGAGCTGGGCTATCCCCAGGTGAAGGTGGGCATCAATTCCGATGAATACCGCATGACCGCCGAGCAGTTCAGCGCCATCATTGAAACGGCCCATGCCAACGGCATGGAGGTTTCCGCCCATGTGAATTACGCCGATCATCTGGCGGAGCTGGTGGGGCTGGGCATTGACGAAGCGGCTCACACCCCCTCCGACGAGATGCCGGAGGAGCTGGTGACGGAGATGGTGGAAAAAGGGGTTTCCATGAACAGCTCCGGGGCGGAGAGCAGCGAGGAGATCAAGATCGGAAACCTGGCTGAGTTTTACAAGGCCGGCGGCGTCATCACCGTGGGCACCGACAAGATGCGGGACTACGACAGCAGCATGGCCAGCCTTCTGGCGGAGATGCGGGTGCTGCGGGCGGCCGGACTGACGGTGCAGCAGGTCATCGCGTGTGCCACCCACAACAATGCCGCCGCCCTGGAGATCGAAGCCGGCGACATTGCACCGGGTCTGGAGGCCGATCTCATTGCCGTGAAGGGCGAGGTGGATGAGGAGCTCCAGGCGCTGGAGAGCGTGGATTTCGTGATGAACAACGGCGTGGTCGTTGTTGGCTAAGCTTTTGGATAAGAAAAGAGGAGGGGCTGCGGCCCCTCCGTTTTTGTTTGTTCGGCGCGTGTGTCGGTTTATGCACAGAGCATAGAGTGTTGTTTTAATTGTTACGGAACTGTAGCTAAAGTTAACTTGAAATGATTGGAAGATAGGTGTTAAATAAAGTTCCAGAATTTTATGCGTTCCATAGGGTATGATGATTCGCGGAGGATGAAGTGAGAATGAAAAAGATCATGGCGTGGCTGCTGGCGGCGGCACTTCTGTGCGGGGTGCTGGCCGGCTGCGGACAGAAGGAAGAGGAAGTGCCTGCGGTGCCGGAGGAAACGGCGGCAGGCGCTCTTGTTGGATATGACGGCGAAACGCTGACGCTTTCCGGCGGTGAGAGCTTTGTGCTGGATGCCGGGACCCAGCTGAGCCTGGCCCGGGGCTTTGTGTCCGGGGATGAGTTCACCGTGACCTACCAGGGCGATGCGGTGCTTTCCGTGCGCTCGGAGCGGGCGGCGGATGAAGAATTCAGCCTGCGGGGTACCGTGAAGTCCATCGACGGCGACGTGCTGAAGCTGGAGGCCGAGGATGGAAAAGACTATATCTTTGCGGTCAGCACTGCGGCCCTGGACCTGTGGCAGGGCTTTGAAAAGGGGATTTTTGTGGAGGTGTCCGGTCTGGGCGATATCGCCGGGCCCGGCGCCTGCCTCTGGGTGCAGAGCGTGAAGGACAACGACGGCGCGGCCCTTCTGACGGCGGAGCCGGAGGAAGAGACGGCGGAGGAAGCGGCAGAGCCGGCGGAGGGCGAGGAAGCCCCGGCAGAGGAAGATCCCGCCGCGGAAGAGGCGCCGGCGGAAGAACTGCCCTGGGAGCTCGCTGAGGCGGAGGATACGGTCTGGACCTCGGCGGCGGTGAACCTGCGCCTGGGCCCTGGCATGGAATACGCCCGCATGGGTGTGGTGGAAGCCGGGGAAGAACTGGCCCGCAAAGGCACCACCACGGACTGGAGCCTGGTGGAAGTGAACGGTGTGCAGGGCTATGTGCAGACGGCGCAGCTTCTCACGGAGCAGCCGGAGAAGATCTACACCATCGCCTATGATGCCTGCGGCGGCGTGGGCGCTCCGGCGGTGCAGTATAAGATAGAAGGCCAGGATATATATCTGAGCCCGGCGGAGCCGGTGCGCAGCGGCTACACCTTCGACGGCTGGAATACCCACGAAAGCGGCTTCGGCATCCGGCTGCAGCCCGGTGATCTGTTTGAAATGGACGACGACATCGTCCTTTACGCCCAGTGGATGGAGGGTGAGCCCGCGCCCACGCCGGCGCCCACCGAAGAGCCTGCGGCGGAAGAAGGCGAGGAAGCTGCGGCCACCCCGGAGCCCACGCCTGCCCCGGAACCGGAGCCCATTGCCGATACCTGCAGTGCCATTGCCGGTGTGGTGGAGAGCCTGAAGGGCGATACACTGGTGCTGGATCTGGAGGGCGAGACCTATGAATTTGACATCAGCACCGCGGCGCTGAAGGCGGAGCGGGGCCTGCATCCCGGCTCGGCGGTGACGGTGTATTACGCCGGCAGCATCGGCGCGGGCAAAGACTGTTCCCGGGCGCCGGCGGTGTGCCTGGAGGCGGAGGGCGGCAACGCCCGGCTGGAGGGCGAAGTGGCCGGCCTCTGCGCCAATGCCGCGGCCATTGATCTGGGCGGCGTGCTGCTGTTCGTGGAAGCGGACACCCAGGGCCTGGCGGCGGGGGATGAAGTGACCGTGACGCTGAAAAACCAGGAACCCGCCGGCAACCTGCTGACGGCATCCAAAATCGAATAAAAAGAGAGACAAAAAAGAGGTCAGGTTAACCTGACCTCTTTTTCATGTGTTTTGGGGATTATTCGCACATCTCAAAGATGCCGGCCGCGCCCATGCCGCCGCCGATGCACATGGTGACCAGCGCGTACTTGCCCTTGGTCTCGGGGTCCTGGAGGTAGTCCAGGGCCTTCATGGTGAGGAAAGCGCCGGTAGCGCCCATGGGGTGACCCAGGGCCATAGCGCCGCCGTAGGGGTTGGTCTTGGCCATGTCGAAGCCCAGGGTATCGATGCAGGCCAGGGACTGGGAGGCAAAGGCCTCGTTGATCTCGATGATGTCCAGGTCGTCCACGGTCAGACCCGCCTGGGCCAGGGCCTTGGGCACGGCGTAGATGGGGCCGAGACCCATGACGGTGGCGTCGCAGCCCGCCACGGCGAAGCTCTTGAGCCGGGCGATGGGCTTCAGGCCCAGTTCCGCGGCCAGTTCGGAGTCCATCAGCACCACATAAGCGGCGGCGTCGGTGGTCTGGGAGCTGGTGGCGGCGGTGACGGAGCCGTTTTCACGGAAGCAGGGCTTCATGCCGGCCATCTTCTCCATGGAGGTCTTCAGGTTGCCGTCCATGTCGGCCAGGATGCCGTCGTCATATTCCACGGTGTTGCCGTCCTGGTCGATGATGGGGATGATGCATTTGTTGAGCTTGCCCTCCTTGCGGGCCTTGGCGGCGCGGATGTGGCTGTTGAGGGCCATCTCTTCCATGCGCTCGCGGCTGATGTTGTAGCGGTCCACCACGCGCTCGGCGGTCTCGCCCATGGTCATGTAGCCGCCGATGTAGTTATCCAGGATCCACTGGTTCTTCTGCTCTTCGGGGTAGGGGGCGAAGCAGCGGGTCATGCATTCCACGCCGCCGGCGATGACGCAGCGCATCTGGCCGGCCAGGATGGCGTTGGAGGCGGTGGCGATGGCCTGCAGGCCGGAGGAGCAGAAGCGGTTGATGGTCTGGGCGGAGATGCTCTCGGGGAGCTCGGCCCGGTTGACGATCAGGCGGGAGGCGTTCATGCTCATCTCGTTGGTGGGAGAGGCGCAGCCGGTGATCACGTCGTCAATGAGGCTGGGGTCCAGCTGGGGGATCTTGGCCAGGATGCCCTTGAGGGTCTGGGCGGAGAAGTCGATGGGGTGCATCTGGGACAGGCCGCCTTTGCGGGCGCGGCAGCAGGGGCTGCGGCCATAGGCCACGATAACAGGCTCACGGTTCATAGTAGTACGCTCCTTATGTATTTTAGATTTTATTTGCTTTTTTCATCAGGGCAAGAGCCACCACAGCGGCAACCAGCTCCGAGATGGGGGTGGTCCACCAGATGGCGTCAAAGCCGAACAGGGCCGGCAGGATAAACAGCAGCGGCACGCACACGATCACGCCCCGCAGCAGGGAGACCACCAGGGATTCCCTGGTGCACAGAACGGACTGGAGATAGTAGCTGGCGACGATGTTGATGCCCATGCACACAAGGCCCGCGGACTGGATGCGCAAAATGGCGGGGCCCACCTCCAGCACGGCAGGGGTGACGTCCATGTAAAGCTTCAGGATCGTGACGGGGAAAAGCTCGGAGGCCAGCAGGAACACGCCGCCAATGGCGCCGCCGCTGATGAGGGCCAGGCGCATGACCTGACGCATGCGGTCATACTGCTGAGCGCCCCGGTTGGCGGAGGCGATGGGCTGCACGGCGCCGCCCACGCCGTAGAGGATGCTCAGGGCGAAAATGCTGATGTTGGCGGCAGTGCCGTAGACTGCCAGCTCTTCGGCGCCGGACAGCCGCATGATCTGGTTGTTGAACAGTACGGTGGCGATGAAGATGGAAAAGTCCACAATGAAGGGGGAAAGGCCGGTTTTCACAATGGCGGCCAGCTGTTTGCCGAAGGTCTTCGGGCGGATCAGACGCAGTGAGCAGTTTTTGCGGAAAAAGTGGCTGCACATGATGATGACCGCCAGGGTCTGGCACAGCACGGTGGCCATACCGGCGCCGGCGATGCCCATGTCCAGGGTGAACACCAGAAAATAGTCGCCAAAAATATTCAGAACGCCGCAGGAGGCCACGGCCACCGTGGCCAGCACGGGGGCGCCGTCGTTCCGGAGGAAGAAGATCAGGACCTGGCCCACCAGGAACATGGGCAGAAACCAGCACAGCCAGTTTGCATAGCCCAGGATCAGGGGCATCAGCTCGTCATTGCCGCCGAAAAGGCGGAACAAGGGTTCTTTGAAAATCTGGCAGGCTGCCACCAGCAGCAGCGAGGCCACCACAGAGGACAGCAGGGTCACGGTGAAGTAGCTCTCGCCGTCCTTGTCCCCGGCGCCCCGGCTCACGCCCCACATGACGCTGCCGCCCACGGCGAAGAAAATGCCGATGCTCATGATCACGCTCCACAGCGGCGAGATCACTGCCATGGCGGCGGCACCGCTGGGGCCTTCGTACTGGCCTACGATGATCAGGTCCACCGTGGCATAGATGGAGGAAATGATGGCGCTGCCCAGGGCTGCCAGAAGGTATTTTTTCCAGAGCTTGCGGATATCGCCGGTGAGGATCTCGTTCATGGGGGGAAACTCTCCTTCAATATGTTAGCTAGCTAAATTGCATTCCCATACATGATAACACAGATTTTCCGGCATTGCCACTGTTTTTCGCAAAAAGCAGGGGAATAAAAGGGCGGAACCGGCCGTCCAAGGAAAAAAGAGGCCTGTGACCGCCGGCTGTCACAGTTCGTCTTCATAAAGGGATGTGAAAAGGGATGTTAAGAATACTTCAGAGAATCTTAAGAGAATGGCCGCTTTTTTCTTAAAGCACAGCCTGCTATCCTTGGAGCGGAACAAGGGCCGGGAGGCGGAACGATGGATGCTTATGTGATCGACTGCAGCGTTTTAAAAGAGAATCTGCGTATCTGCCGCGAGTGCATGGCGGACACGCCTGTCTGGGCGGTGGTGAAGGGCGATGGCTACGGCCTGGGCCTGGAGGACTACGCCTGCGTTCTGATGGAAGAGGGCTTTGACCGGCTGGCGGTGTCGGAGGCCGGGGAGGCGCTGCGGCTGCGGGCGCTGGGCTTTGCGGGGGCGATCCTGCTGCTGCATCCGGTCATGGACCGGCAGACGCTGGAGGAACTTCTGGAAGCGGATATCGTCCTGACGGTGGGGAGCCTGCGGGCCTATGCCGCGCTGGAGCTGGCGGCCCGGCGGACGGGCCGCCGGGGCCGGGCTCATCTGTATATGGACAGCGGGATGGGCCGGGAGGGCTTTACGAACAGGGATAAAAGCCGGCTTCTGAGCCTGTGCGAAAGACGCGGGCCGGTGGCTCTGGAGGGCTTTTATACCCATTTTCCCGCGGCCTGGGGGGCGGCGGGGGATACCCGGCGGCGCTTCGGGGCCTACCGGCGGCTGGCGGCGGCGCTGAAGGAGGCCGGCTGGCAGGGACAGTGCCACTGCGCGGCCTCCGGCGCGGCGCTGCGTTTTCCGGAGATGCGGCTGGATGCGGTGCGGCTGGGAAGCGCCTTGCTGGGCCGGGTGCCGGGGACGGCGGGACAGGCGCTGGGCCTGCGGCCCGTGGGCTACATCGACGCCGGCATTGCCGCCGTCTACGAGGTGGAGCCGGGGCAGCGGCTGGGCTATGCCGGGGCCTACACCGCCCGGCGCAGGACCCGGGTGGCGGTGCTGGAGCTGGGCTATCATCATGGCTACGACACGGAGCGCTGCCGGGATCTGGGAGGCTGGAAGGACTGCCTGCGGGCTATGCTTTCGCCCCTGCGGAGCTTTTTGCGGGGGGAGAAGCGGCAGGCCCTTGTGGGCGGGCAGACTGTGGCGGTGCTGGGACAGGTGTCCATGTATCATACGCTGCTGGATGTGACGGACTGCCCCTGCCGGGTGGGTGACCGGGCGGTGCTGCCCTGCAGCCCGCTGATGGTGCGGCATCTGCCCCGGCTGTTTCTGTAAGGATTCTTAATGCAATCTTAATGATTTTGAGGCGGTTTTCTTAATCTTGCCATGGTATGGTATAACTAAGGATAGGAGGCGTGAGAGATATATGTATACGATCCTGATCTGTGATGACGACAAAGACATTCGCCGGGCGCTGAAGATCTACCTCACCGGCGAGGGTTACCATACCCTGGAGGCGGAGAACGGGCAGCGGTGCCTGGAGCTTCTGGAAGAGGAAGAGGTGCATCTGATCCTTATGGACGTGATGATGCCGGGACTGGACGGCCTGGGGGCTACCATGAAGCTGCGGGAGAAAAGCAGCGTGCCGGTGATTTTGCTCACGGCCAAAAGCGAGGATACCGATAAGATCCTGGGCCTGACCGTGGGGGCGGACGATTACATCACCAAGCCCTTCAACCCCCTGGAGCTGATCGCCCGGGTGAAAGCCCAGCTGCGGCGCAGTGCCTGGAGCGCGGCGGCCCACCCGGCGGGGGAGGATCTGCTGCGCTGCGGCGGCATCGAAATGGACGACAAGGCCAAAAAAGTGATGCTGGACGGAGAGGAGATCTCTCTGACGCCCACGGAGTATGACATTCTGAAGCTTTTGATGGAAAGCCAGGGAAAGGTCTTTTCCTCGGCGGACATTTACCGCACGGTGTGGAAGGATATTCCCTACGGGGCCCAGAACACCGTGGCCGTACATATCCGCCACCTGCGGGAGAAGATCGAGCTGGACCCGGCCCAGCCCCGCTATCTGAAGGTGGTCTGGGGCAAGGGCTATAAACTGGAGGCGGAAGTATGCGCTATATGAAGAAATACATGCAGCGCTTATGGCGGCGCTCGCTGGCCTTTCTGCTTTGCTGCCTGTGCCTTGCTATGGCGGTGTTTTTCATCCAGGCGGCCCGCTATGCCTGGAACCGGGACTGGTACACCGGGGGCTCCATGGACTTTGCGGACACCAACGCCTGCGAAAACTATGTGTCCCAGTGCGACCTCTATGTGCTTTCCTATGTGGAGTGGAAGGGGGAAATCTCTGCCGAAGTGGCCACGGGCTACGGCGGTTCGGCCTACGCCTGTGTGGTGACGAACACGGACACAGGGGCGATCCTTCTTGACACCACCACGGAGCAGTCCGTTATGGTGGGCAGCGGCTACAACGGCCGCTACGACTACACGGAGGAGATCTATTTTGCCTCCGGGGAAGTGGTGGATTCGCCGGCGCTGGCCGACGAGGTGTGGCTGTCCGGCCGAAGCATGAATTTTAAGCTGCAGGGCTATGTCAATCTCCCGGTGGAGCCTTACAGCGGCTGCTACGCCGAATACCGGGTGCATGCGCTGATGGCGGCTCTGGCCCCCTGGGCCATCCCCATGGCGATCCTGTGCGCCCTGGCGGCCGGCGCACTGGGCTTTTTCCTGGCGCTGTGGAAGCTGCGCTGGCAGGATGTGGGAAAAACCGGGCTTCTGGGCCGGATACCGGCGGATGCGCTGGTGTTGGGCCTGGGCGTTCTGGGTCTTGTGTTTTCCGGCTGGGGCAGCGATGCCATACATTCGTTTGTGTGGGGCATGAGCAGCTCCTGGGTGGCGCTGGATGCTCTGGTGTATGTGCTGGGACAGCCCGGCTGGCGGGCCTTTGTGTGGACGGCGGCGGTGCTGCTTCTGGCCCTGGCGGTGATGGAGCAGGCCCGGCGGAAGCAGCTGCGGCGCCGGCTTCTGGTGAGCCGGGTGCCGGTGTTCGGACGCATCGGACTGTGTCTGGCGGCCATGCTGGTGCTGGGTGGGGTGATCCTGTTTGATTCCTGGCGTGCTTTCGGCGGCCTCTACGGACTGGTGCCTGCCTGTCTGGCGCTGCTGGCGCTGGCGCTGCTGGCCATGCTTTTGCTGTGGCAGACGGCCCGGCGGAATGAGCATCTGCGTCAGACCATGGAGGCCCTGGCCTCCGGGGATCTGGAGCACAAGATCGATCTGGATAAGCTGCCTCCCGGCCTGCGGGAGCAGGGGGAGTGCCTCAACCGTATCGGGGAGGGCATGAAGGCCGCCGTGGATCAGCAGCTCCGGGGCGAGCGCTTTAAAACGGAGCTGATCACCAACGTCAGCCATGATCTCAAGACCCCCATCACCTCCATTGTGAGCTATGTGGACCTGCTGAAAAAAGAGAATGTCAGCCCGGAGCAGGCCAGAGAATACATCGAAGTCATCGACCGGCAGAGCGGCAAGCTCAAAAAGCTCACCGAGGATCTGGTGGAAGCCTCCAAGGCCTCCGCCGGGGCCATCAGGGTGCAGCGGGAGCCGGTGGATGTGGCGGAGCTTCTGGGCCAGAGCGTGGGGGAATACACCCAGCGGCTGGAGGCGGTGCAGGTGGAGCCGCTGCTGAATCTGCCGGAGGAAGAGTGCCTCTGGAGCATCGACGGGCGGCTGCTGTGGCGGGTTTTGGAGAATCTGATCCAGAACATCGTCAAGTATGCCCAGCCGGGCACCCGGGCCTATTTTGATCTGAAAAAGAGCGAAAAAGGTATGGTGATCGAGCTGAAAAACACCTCGGCCCAGCCTTTGAACATTCCGGCGGAGGAACTGCTGGCCCGCTTTGTCCGGGGGGACGGCGCCCGCCACAGCGAGGGCAGCGGTCTGGGCCTGTCCATTGCCCAGTCGCTGACGGAGCTTCTGGGCGGGACCATGACGCTGTATCTGGACGGCGATCTGTTCAAGGTCAGCCTGCGGTTTGATGAGACAGCTTAAACGGAAAAAAGCCCGCCGCTGCGGGCTTTTTGCATAGAGAAAGGAGAGAATGTCTTTTGGAGGAACGCATGGAGCGGCCGGTCCGGCGGCGCCGGCGGAAAAAGAGGTCCGGCGGATGGATCCTTCTTCTGCTGCTGATGCTGGTGCTGGTGTTCGGCGCGGGACTTTTGTGCGGGATGCGGCTGGAAAGCGCCGGCGGTTGGGAACGCCTGTTCGCGCCAAAGGACAATGTGCCGGAGGAGATCATTTTGCCGGATTACATCGAAGAACAGCTTCTGACCGTCAATCCCTACTCCCGGCCCGGGATCGGGCTGAGCCGGGTGAATGATATCGTGATCCACTATGTGGGCAATCCCGCCACCACCGCGGCGCAGAACCGCAGCTATTTCCAGGGGCTGGCGGACTCCGGCGCCACCTATGCCAGCAGCAACCTGATCGTTGGGCTGGAAGGGGAAACGCTGCTGCTGGTGCCTTTGAATGAGGTGGCCTACTGCTCCAATTCCCGGAACGAGGACTCCATTTCCATTGAATTCTGCCATCCGGACGACAGCGGCGCGCCTACCCAGGCCACCTACGACTCTCTGGTGCGGCTGACGGCCTGGCTGCTGGAGCTGTACGGTCTGGACGAGGACAACATCATCCGGCATTACGACGTGGCGGGCAAGGGCTGTCCCCGCTATTTTGTGGAAAATGAGGCTGCCTGGGAAGAATTTCGGGCGGATGTGGCCGAATTGCTGGGATAAGGGGAACTTTTTCCTGTTACCGGCGTTAACATATGTAATGAAATCAGTCTTGCAACTGAAAAAGGGAAAGACTATGGTAAAGCTGTACCGGTAGCTTTTGAGAAAAATCGGATTTCAAAGCAAAGGATGCGAGGAAGATATGAAGAAAGTTTTGGCTCTGCTTCTGGCCGCGCTGCTGCTGGGTCTTTGCGCCTGCGGCGCGAAAAGCGACGAGAGCGCGTCCGTGACCGTGCAGTCCGTGGCGGAGATCGTGAATGCGGGCTCCGTGGGCGTGGTGGATCGCTATGCCGGCATGGTGGTCTCCGGTGAGACGGCCTATGTGCAGCGGGACGAGAGCAAAACGGTGCAGGAGATCCTGGTGGAAGAAGGGGACTGGGTGGCGGAAGGCACCGTGCTGTTCACCTACGACACCCAGGCCATGGACTTTGAGCTGGAAAAGCTGGAACTGGAACTGGAGGGCCTGGAAAACACCATCAGCGCCGCCTATGCGGAGATCGATGAGCTGGAGGAACTGCGCTCCGGGGCCTCTTCTTCCCAGCAGCTGGCCTATACCCTGCAGATCCAGACCGCGGAGGCCAATATCCGGGAGGCGGAATACAACAAGGCCATCAAGGAACGGGAGATCGCCAACATGGAGCTTTCCATGACGGATGTGGATGTGAAGGCGCCCATCGCCGGCCGGGTGATGAGTGTGAGCGAGCTGGAGGACAACGCCGATATGTACTACTACTCCGACAGCGGTACCGATGCCTTTATCACCATCATGGATATGCAGACCTACCGGGTGGAAGGCAATGTGAACGAAATGAACGCCGGCACCATCCTGGAAGGCATGGCGGTCCTTATCCGCTCCCGCATGGATGAAAATCAGACCTGGACCGGCACCATTGAGAAGATCGACTGGGAGAATCCCGTGGAAAGCAGCAACAGCGGCATTTATTACATCGGGGAGACCGACACCATGACCCAGAGCTCCAAGTATCCTTTCTATGTGGCGCTGGGCAGCAAGGACGGGCTTATCCTGGGCCAGCATGTCTACATTGAGCCGGACTATGGCCAGACCGAGGAAAAGACCGGCCTGTGGCTGCCGGGCTATTACCTCATTGACGGCGAAGCTTACGTCTGGGCCGCCGGCAGCCGGGATCAGCTGGAAAAACGGGCGCTGATCCTGGGGGAATACGACTTTGACATGGACGAATATCAGGTGCTCTCCGGCCTTTCCGAAGCGGACTACATCGCGTTCCCGGATCCCACGCTGGAGGCGGGAATGGCCGTGTCCTACTATGACGGGGAAACGGCGGGCGAGAGCATGGAAGCCATGGGCTCCGAGGCCTATGTGGGGGGCTGAGCCATGATCCTTGAAATGAAGGACATCTGCAAAAGCTATCCGCTGGGCAAGGATATGGTGCCGGTGCTCAAGCATGTGACGCTGCAGGTGGACCAGGGGGATTATCTGGCCATCATGGGCCCCTCCGGCTCCGGCAAGACCACGCTGATGAACATCATCGGCTGTCTCGATACGCCCACCTCCGGCAAGTATCTTCTGGCCGGGGAGGATGTTTCCAAGGCCAGCGGCAACCGCCTGGCGGACATCCGCAACACCCAGATCGGCTTTGTGTTCCAGAGCTTCCATCTGCTTCCCAAGCTGGATGCCCTGGACAATGTGGCCCTGCCTCTTCTTTATGCCGGCGTGCCCAAGGGGACCCGGCGCCGCCGGGCGGCGGCCGCGCTGGAAATGGTGGGTCTGGCGGACCGGATGAAGCACCGGCCCAACCAGCTCTCCGGCGGCCAGTGCCAGCGGGTGGCCATCGCCCGGGCCATGATCGCAAAGCCCCGGCTCCTGCTGGCGGACGAGCCCACCGGCGCGCTGGACACTGCCTCCGGCCGGCAGGTCATGGACATCTTTGACGAACTCAACGAAAAGGGGACCACCATCATCCTCATCACCCACGAGCGGGCCGTGGCCGAGCGGGCCCGGAGCATCCGCCGGATCCTGGACGGCGAGCTGATGCCGGAAGAGGGGAGGGCTGAGGATGCCTAAGTGGCTTCGATCCCTCCTGATCATCCTTCTGGCCCTGGCGGTGGCCGGCGGCGGGGCTTACGGCATCCTGACCGTGGTGAAAAACCGCTCTGCCGGCACGGTGAATGTGTACCCGGCGGACAACCTCTGCACCAACTACAGCTGGGCCAACGTCTCCGAGACCGAAGGCCGGGTCACCACGGACAAGATCCAGTCCGTCTATATCAGCGCCACCCAGCAGGTCACGGAGATCTATGTGACCGAAGGGCAGGAGGTGAAGGCCGGAGATCCCATCCTGGCCTTTGACACCACGCTGAGCGACCTGGAGCTGGAGCGCAAGCGCATCGAGATCGAGAAGCTGGAGCTGGAGATCGCCGAGGCCCAGGAAGAGCGCCGGGAAATGAACGGCTATGCCGTCTATTCCGGCACTGTCAGCCAGACGGCGGAAGAGGAGGAAGAGGAACTGGTGCCGGCAGCCTATATGCCCTGGCTCCGGGGCGGCGACGGCAGTGCCGAAACGCCCTATATTTTCCTCTGGAACGACCTTTGCGCCTACGATGAGGCTTTTATCAATTCCATTTTGCCCTATCTGACCGGCGTGAGCCGGCCGGTGACGCCCTCGCTTCCGGCGGAGGAAGAGACAGCAGAGCCGGAAACGACGGAAGAGGATCCGGCGGCAGAGGCGGAGGCAGAGCCAGTGCCCAGCCCGGAAGCGACTCCGGAACCTACGCCGGAAGCTACGCCGGAGCCCACGCCCGCGTCCACACCGGAAGCGGGGACGGAAAGCAGCCCTTCTCCCACGCCCACGCCGGCCGGGCCCGGCAAGCCCGAGGCAGATGCGCCCGGCAAGCCCGCCCCGGTGGTCTATGTGGTCTTTGAGCAGCGGGAGCAGGATGCGGAAAAGGGCGAGCTGCTGCGGGTGTGGCAGATGAACTTCTGGCGGGCCGACGACAACACGGCGGTCTTTACCCTGGTGCAGCCGGAGCCGGATTATGATGCCTTCCTGAATACGGACAGCACCGCCGGCAGCAGCTCTTCCGGCAGCGGCTACAGCGGCGGCATCTACTATACCTGGAGCGAGCTGCAGCGCATGAAGGCCGACGCCGACCAGCGCATCCAGGAGCTGCAGTTCCAGCTGAAAAAGGCGGAACTGGACTATGAGATCGTGGAATATGAGCTCTCCAACGGCGTGGTTTACAGCCGCATCGACGGCGTTGTGAAGACCCTCACCACGGCGGAGGAGGCCCTGGCCATGAACGAGCCCATGGTGCTCATCTCCGGCGGCGGCGGATACTATGTCCAGGCGCTTATGGGAGAGCTGGATCTGGATTATATGCGGGTGGGCGACCTGGTGGATGTGCAGAGCTGGGAAAGCGGTGAAACGCTCCAGGGCGAGATCGTGGAGATCTCCGAATACCCGGACGACGGCAGCAGCTACAGCTACTACTGGAGCCAGGGCAACAGCAACATCTCCAAATACCCCTTTACCATCTTCCTGCCGGAGGATGCGCCGCTGCGGGAAAATGAGTATGTATATATCACCTTCTCCCGCCAAAGCGGCGATACGCCCAGCGTGTATCTGGAAAATGCCTTCCTCCGCCGGGAAAACGGCCAGAGCTATGTTTACGCGCTGGGAGAGGACGGGCGGCTGGAGCAGCGCTTTATCACCACCGGCGGCAGTCTCTGGGGCAGCTATACTGAAATTCTGGACGGCATCGACATGGAAAACGACTACCTGGCCTTCCCCTATGGCCGGGACGTGACCGACGGCGCCAAAGCGGAGATCGCCACCATTGACGAGCTCTACGGCATCTACTACTGACAGGGAGGGCGCAACGTTATGTTTGAAAATCTTGCACTGTCCCTGCAGGGGGTCTGGACCCACAAGCTGCGGAGCTTCCTGACCATGCTGGGCATCATCATCGGCATTGCCTCCATCATCACCATCGTGGCCACCATCCGGGGCACCAACGAACAGATCAAGGAAAATCTGGTGGGCGCCGGCACCAACGCCGTCGTTGTGCGGCTGTACCAGGACGACTATCCGTACAACATGATGTACAACGCTCCGCCGGAGGGCGCCCTGCCCATCAGCGAAGAGACCCGACAGGAGCTGGCGGCGATCGACAAGGTGGAGGCGGTGAGCCTGTTCTATATGCGGGACTATGTGGACGGCGTTTACTACAAAAACAGCGCCTTCTCCGGCCAGGTCTATGGGGTGGACGAGAGCTATTTTGACGCCTGCGGCTACAAGCTCAGCTACGGCCGGGGCTTCGCGCCGGAGGATTTTGAAAGCTTCCGGAAAGTGGCGGTGCTGGACAGCGGCGCCTGCTCCACCATTTTCGCCGGGGAGGATCCCATCGGAAAAACACTGGAAATGATGGGGGAGACCTTCACCGTTGTGGGCGTGGTGGAGAAAAAGAGCAGCACCCAGATGGAGATCAACAGCATCAGCGACTACTATATGTATGCCGATACCTCCGGCGGCACCATCTTCATCCCAGGCAGCGCATGGCCCATTCTCTACCGCTTTGACGAGCCCCAGGCGGTGGCGCTGCGGGCGGCGTCCACGGACGATATGACCAGGATCGGCCAGACGGCGGCGGATCTTCTCACCCAGCGGCAGCTGGCCGCGGCGGATGAGAGCTTTTCCTATCGCAGCAACGACCTCACCGAGCAGGCGGAGCAGCTGCAGAGCCTGTCCAACTCCACCAACCGCCAGCTTCTCTGGATCGCCAGCATTTCGCTGGTCGTGGGCGGCATCGGCGTGATGAATATCATGCTGGTCACGGTCACGGAGCGTACCCGGGAAATCGGCCTGAAAAAGGCCATCGGCGCCCGGAAACGGCGGATCCTGGGCCAGTTCCTCACGGAGGCCGCCGTGCTCACCAGTCTGGGCGGTGTGCTGGGGGTGATCGCGGGCATTGTGATGAGCCGGCTGATCTCCTCGGTGATGGGAACGCCCACCATGATCAGCGCGCCGGCCATCATCATCGCCGTGGTTTTCTCCATGGTCATCGGCATTGTGTTCGGCCTGGTGCCGGCGGTGAAGGCCTCCAATCTCAATCCCATCGACGCTTTGCGCCGGGAATAAAAAGTTTTCAGAAAGAAACGCAGACCTGCATAAAAAACAGGTCTGCGTTTTGGCATATCCTACAAAGAAAGCGGGGCTTAAGGGAAACTTTATGTTGAATTTCGAGAGGGTAACTGGTATTCTAAACCTACCAAACAATTAACAGGAGGATTACCATGAAAAAAACGCTGCGCATCCTGCTGAGCCTGGTCTGTGTTCTGACGCTGGTCATGTCCA
>CAZSAX010000020.1:0-23185 GCA_964605075.1 uncultured Oscillospiraceae bacterium | reverse complement strand
CAACACCAGCCAGTCCCGGAACCTGTTCCATCTGGACGAGCTGGACGCCTATCCCGGCGGCCTCGGTGAAGTAGTTGATCAGGCCCTGGTCATAGTCGTTGCCCAGCTGGCCCAGGCAGTAAGCCTTGGTGGTGGCGCCCAGCTCGTCGTAGGCGAAGTTGGCCTGAACGGTGCCCTGGAAGGGATCCAGGAAGCAGATGCGGAAGTAGTGGTCGTTGCCTTCGGTGACCTGGGGGTTGGTGCAGGTGACGCCGATGGCGGGGATGCCGTTGTCGCCGAAGGTGTCGGAAGCGGCGATGGCCACGGCGGAGCCGTAGGTGCCGAGGACCACGGAGGAGCCGGCGGCCACCAGCTGGGTAGCGGCGGAAACGGCCTTATCGGTGGAAGACTCGTTGTCGACGATCTCGAGCTCGACGTTGTAGATCACGCCGTCGATCTCAACGGTGGGGCACTCATAGTTGGCGTACTGGATGCCCAGGGCTTCCTGCTTGCCGCCGGCACCGTTATCGCCGGTGAGGGGCTCGAACACGCCGATGACGATGGTGCCGCCTTCTTTGGCAGCTTCTTCGGCAGCCTCTTCGGCGGCTTCCGCCTCGGGGGCGTCGGCAGCGGGGGCCTCCGCGGGCTCTTCCGCGGCGGGCTCGGAGCTCTGGCCGCAGGCGCACAGGCAAAGCACCATGCACAGAGCGAGGATGAGGGCAAGGATCTTCTTCATTTTGGGTTCCTCCTATTAAATATTTGCTGTCTTTCACAGGTGCATCGTTACGCCGTCTTGTCTTTGGGAGAAAAACAAACGTAATTACGATGTAGACAATATAGCACATTAAAGTGTGCTTTGCAAGACTTTCCTGCAATTTGTCACTTTTTACAAAAGAAGAAGAGTGGCGGCGCTTTAAACTGGTAAATTCCTGGCGGATTCCGGGGATTTTCCGGCGGTTGGAGTTATATAATGTATCCGGGTCTTTTTCTTCGGGCGAAAATGGGCAAAAAAACGTGGTTTTCCGATGATTTTTTTCTTGACGAGGACCCTTGAAAGTTTTATTATCAAAAAATAAATGAAGTTGATGAAGCTGCATCGCAATGTTGATGAAGTTTTGATGAAGTTATATCGCCGAAAGGAGTTTGTTATTTATGAAGAACGCATATCTGCAGCGAGTGTATGATCAGGTCGTGGCCCGGGATCCCAACGAGCCCGAGTTCCATCAGTGCATCCGGGAGTTCCTGGAGAGCCTGGACGGCATTGCCGACAAGCATCCCGAATGGGAGGCCAACGGCATTGTGGAGCGCATCATCGAACCGGACCGCCTGGTGAGCTTCCGTGTGGCCTGGGTGGACGACGCCGGCAAGGTCCAGGTCAACCGCGGCTACCGCGTGCAGTACAACTCCGCCATCGGCCCCTACAAGGGCGGCCTTCGCTTCCATCCCAGCGTCAACCAGTCCATCATCAAGTTCCTGGGCTTTGAAATGATCCTGAAGAATGCCCTGACCACCCTGCCCATCGGCGGCGGCAAGGGCGGCTCCGACTTTGACCCCCGGGGCAAGAGCGACGGAGAGATCATGCGCTTCTGCCAGGCCTTTATGACCGAGCTTTACCGCTACATGGGCGGCATGACCGACATCCCCGCCGGCGACATTGGCGTGGGCGCCCGGGAGATCGGCTACCTGTTCGGCCAGTACAAGCGCATCACCAACGAATTTGACTCCGCCACCATCACCGGCAAGGGCTTTAGCTACGGCGGCTCCAAGGCCCGCACCCAGGCCACCGGCTACGGTGTGTGCTACTTTGCCGACGAGATGCTGCGCAATATGCTGGATTCCAGCTTTGAGGGCAAGACCGTCATCGTTTCCGGCAGCGGCAACGTGGCCACCTATGCCGCGGAAAAGGCCACCCAGCTTGGCGGCAAGGTGGTTGCCATGAGCGACTCTGCCGGCTATATCTACGATCCCAACGGCATCAACCTGGATGTTCTCAAGGATATCAAGCAGAACCGCCGCGCCCGCATCAAGGTCTATGCGGATGAGGTTCCCGGCTCGGTTTACACCGAAGGCTGCCGGAATATCTGGAGCATCCCCTGTGACATCGCCCTGCCCTGCGCCACCCAGAACGAGGTGGACGTGGCGGAGGCCGAGATGCTGGTGAAAAACGGCGCCACCATCCTCTGCGAAGGCGCCAACATGCCCTGCACCATTGAGGCTGTGAACATGCTGCAGGCCGCGGGCATCCCCGTGGGCCCCGCCAAGGCGGCCAACGCCGGCGGCGTTTCCACCTCTGCCCTGGAGATGAGCCAGAACAGCATGCGTCTGTTCTGGAGCTTCGAGGAAGTGGACGAAAAGCTCCATGGCATTATGAAGGGTATTTTCAAGGCGGCATACGATGCCTCCGTGGAAGCCGGCCAGCCCGGCAACCTGGTCATGGGCGCCAACATTGCCGCTTTCCTCAAGACCGCCGACGCCATGCTCTGCCAGGGCATTTCCTGAAAAACCAAAACAACACAAAAGCGGAAGAGTTTTCTCTTCCGCTTTTTCTATGGAAAGGATTCTGCGGATAGTCTGATATTTCGTTGACACATGGGGCGTTCAATGGTATAAATTTTAGTATCGGATTGTATAAACAAAAAGGAAAACTCAAAAGGGAAAGGAACGGATTTATGAAGAAGTTCAAAAAGACAATGGTATGGCTGCTGACGGCCGCCATGATGATGTCCCTTCTGTGCGTGGGCGCTCTGGCGTCCTCCGGCGAGGCCAGCGGCGAATCCAGCGGGGGCATCAGCTCCGATCTTACCGGCCTTCTGGCGCTGAAGCAGTACGTCTTCGTGGCCAGCCAGGGCGAGATCGCAAACGGCAGC
The DNA here is from genome assembly GCA_964605075.1 of uncultured Oscillospiraceae bacterium. Classification (GTDB taxonomy): domain Bacteria; phylum Bacillota; class Clostridia; order Oscillospirales; family Oscillospiraceae; genus CAJOIG01. Next base: position 20,339 of record CAZSAX010000020.1, on the reverse strand, counting down.
GTTGCCACCGACTGCTACGGCGTGTATGCCGCCGGCGGCGAAGGCGAAGCGGCTTATGTGCCTGCGGACTTTGAAGGTGCGCTGAAGGTCTATGCCGACAGCGGCCGCACGGAAGAGGTCAAAGGCGCGGCGGCCGAGGTGAAGGACGGCGTGCTCACCGTGACCGGCATTGCCGAAGAGGGCAACACCGCCTATTATCTGGCCGATGACGCGGAAACGGGCGGCGTGACCACCATTTATGTGGTCTGCAACGAATATGCGGAAAACACCGCCACCCTGTACCTGCCCGACGGCACCAGCATCAATCTGACCACCTATGCGCCCAACATGCGCTACGGCAACTACACCGCCGATGTGGACGCCAACTACATTGAAGGCGACCTGAGCGTGTATGTGGGCGGCAACCGCACCGCAGTGGCCCTGGAAGACCTGACCGACACCGAGAACTTTGCCGGCCATGAAGCGGCGGCGGCCTGGTTCCTGCGCTCCGGCATCACCAACGCCGGCGACAGCCTGACCACCTTTGGCGATAAAATGTACGGCTATCAGTACGCGGTGTCCCTGTACCGTCTGTTCCAGATCGTGGTGGACCAGGTCACCTCCGTGGCCGGCTACACCGATCCCAGCGACTTTGTGGGCGCCATGTTCTCCAACGACCCCTATTCGGACGCTGTGTCTGCCACCCTGCAGGCCAATGTCTGGAACGGCATCTACACCCGGATGAGCGATGTGAAGGATCTGGGCGAGGGCTTCTATCTGACCGAAAACATCGAAGGCGTGACCACTCTGGGCACCGGCGCGGTGGTGGATGTGGAATTTGCCTATGTGGGCATGTATAATGCCTTCGCTTCCGACTGGACCATGCTGAATGCTGCCGGCGAAGTCATGGCGGAGAAGCTGGAAGCGGCCGCCGCGGCGGCGGACGGCAAGACCGTGGAGCGTCCCGACGACTACAGCAACGAAGCCAAGATCGCGGCGGTCTCCGCTGTTCTGCTGGGCGAGGCGGAAGTGCCTGCGGCCGATAAGGAGCTGACCAAGGCGGAAGCTGTGGAAGTTCTCTATGCCGCCAGCGGCTATGTCATGTCCAAGGTTGCTCCCGATGAAAGCCGCACCGAGGCCACCGGCTCTGAATATGCCAACCTGCTCCGGTTCTTCGGCCCGGACTACGGCAGCACCATCCTTGTGACCGCCGACAACCTGGCGGAAATTCAGGCCGGCATCGATGAGGCCGACCTCATTTCCGAAGAGAACGCCGCCCTCGTCATCAACAACGCCGGCGAACTCACCATCACCAACAACACCGTCTCCCTTACCGGCAACGCCGATCTGGCGGCCAGCGACATCGTGAGCCTGTCCGACGCCCGCTATGCGCTGGACGGCGAGGAAGCGGTCACCGATCCCACCCACGACGGCTTTGTCTACAACGCCACCAGCCGCAACGCCTTCTACCGCTTCGGCGTTGGCACGGCCATGGGTGTTATGGGCAAGGACAGCGTGGTGTTCCTGCGCAGCGATGACGGCACGCTGGTCCTGGACGGCGAGGCCACCGGCTCCACCTCCATGGCCGGCACCATGGCCGGCACGGCCTATGTGGGCTTTGGCGGCACCGTGAACATCGCAAACGCGGTTGCTTATTCCAGCAGCCAGCACCTGACCAATCTGCTTTACAACGGCAGCGTCCACTACGTTGACGCCATGGCGGTGGGCGCGGGCCGCGTCTTCTCCTCCGACTTCTGGGGCGGCTATCAGGTCTTTGAGGACAGCATCGCCTCCGGTGGCAGCGTCACCGACGAGCCCACCACCGTGGTCATCAAGAACTGTGTCTACGGCAACAGCGTGGGCGGCAACGGCTTCGCGTCCCAGTACATTGAAAACTCCATCCTGAACATCTCCGCCGCGACCTTCCAGAACACCACCTCTCTGGTCACCGACTGCGGCAGCTGGACGGCGGTCAACTCCGTCATTAACTCCAGCGGCGCCACTCTGGCCCAGGTCACCGGCTGCGAGCGGGGCATCATGACCTTCGTGGACTGCTCCATCACCCTGAGCGGCAACGTTCTGGCGGCGGTGGGCAACCGGGACGGCGTGAACGCCATCACTGACATCACCGTGGATCCGGCCAACCTGGAAGCGTACAAGGCTCTGTATGACGGCGAGATGGCCATGTACTTCTACGGCGAGAACGTCATCGACACCGCCGACGGCATCCTCTCCGTGAATGTTTCCGAAGGCGGCGTGCTGACCATCTGCAGCGCCAACCTCACCGAGGATGACATCGAAAATGTGGGCGCCGGCGAGCTGATCGTTATCACCGACCCCGCCTACGGCACCCTGGAAGTGAAGTAAGTTTTTTCCCAAGGGCAAGGACGCAGCGCTTCGGCGCTGCGTCCTTTTTATGCGCCGGATACTTTATTGCTTTGTGGCGCTAAAATTTTTCTTGACATTCCGGCTCCAAGCTTTGATAATAGGGGAGTATTTTGTCACAGCAAGGAGATCACACCATGCGCGGAATGGGCGTTATCATCAATGTTATCGCGGTGCTGGCCGGCGGCTTTATCGGCCTGGGGCTGAAAAAGGGCCTGAGCCAGCGCTTTCAGGATATTCTTACCAAGGCCTGCGGCATTGCCACCATCTTCATCGGCGGCGCAGGCACCCTGCAGGGGATGCTGACGGTTTCGGCAGACGGAACCATCGGCACCACCGGCTCTATGCTTCTCATCTTTTCTCTGGTGCTGGGCGGTCTGGCCGGCGAGGCCATCAACATCGAAAAATGGCTGGACGGCATCGGGGAAAAAATCAAGGCCAAGTTCAGCAGCAGCGGCGACAACCGCTTTGTGGAAGGCTTTGTGAATGCCAGCCTTGTGGTCTGCGTGGGCGCCATGGCCATCGTTGGCTCCATCCAGGACGGCCTGGTGGGGGACAGCTCCATGATCCTGGCCAAAAGCGTTCTGGACTTTGTGATCCTGATCGTCTTTGCCTCCACCTGCGGCGTGGGTGCGCTGTTCTCTGCGGCGGCGGTGCTGGTGTACCAGGGACTCTGGACGCTGCTTGGCATGGCGGTGGGCAATGTGGTCAGCGATGTGCTGGTGGCCCAGATGTCCTATGTGGGCTCGGCGCTGATCTTCTGCGTGGGCGTGAACCTGTGCTTCGGCAAGAAGATCAAAACCGGCAACTACCTGCCGGCCATGCTGGTGCCGGTGTTTTACCAGCTGATCCTCAAACTGTTTTAAAGAAAATGCCGCACAAAAAGTGCGGCTTTTCAGCTTGTCAAAAAAGCCCGCCTGCGGGCTTTTTTCAAGCTTAATTTGATCTGCTCGGCCGAAGTGAATTCGGCCGGCATAATCCTTGGGGCCCAAGGCCCCGCGGATTTGCGCCCGGCCCCGCCGGGCGGCTCGCCCTGCCCGGGCTTCGCTGCGATATATCTACTTCTTTGACAGGCGCAAAAGTCGCACGAAAAAGTGCGGCTTTTCTCTTGCTTCGGGACGTGGTACAATGAAGAAAACAAACGCGAGAGGTCCTTTATGACGATTCGATACGGTCAGCGCCGGGACATCCCGGCCCTGCGGGAAATCTATAATTATGAGGTGCTTCACGGCACGGCTACCTTTGATACCCAGGTCAAGGATATGGCGGACCGGGAGGCCTGGTTTGAAGCCCATACGGACGGCTATCCCCTGCTGGTGGCGGAGGAAGAGGGCGTGATCGCCGGCTATGCCACCCTGTCGCCCTACGGTGTGCGCCCGGGCTATAGGCCCTGCGCGGAGCTTTCGGTGTACATCCACCGGGACTGGCGCCGCCGGGGGCTGGCCGAGGCGCTGATGAAGGAGCTGCTGGCGCTGGCCAAAGCGGACGAAAGGCTGCAGCTGGTGGTCTCGGTGATCACCGGCGGCAATGGCGCCAGCGTGCATCTGCACGAGAAGCTGGGCTTTGTCCCGGCGGGGGTGCTGCACGGGGCCGGCTATAAGCTGGGCAAGCGTCTGGATGTGTATCACTATGAATACCCCGTTGGATAAGGCGGCGCTGCGCACCCTGGCAAGGCAGCAGCGGCAGGCACTTTCGCCGGCGGAGCGAACCGCATACAGCCGGCGTATTTGTGAGCAGCTTCTGGCCCTGCCGGAAATGGAAGCCGCGGCAATGGTCATGAGCTACTGCGCCAGGCCGGAGGAGGCTGAGCTGAGCGCTCTGCATGAGGATCTGTGGGCCCGGGGGAAGCGCTTGTGTTTCCCGGTGACCCAGGAGCGGGGCGGGATGGAGGCGATGCCCTGCGGCCCGGAAGGCCCCTGGAAGGAGGGCTCTTTCGGCATCCGGGAGCCGGAAGGAAAGGCGTTTGTTTCGCCGGCGGAGATCGATGTGATGATCCTGCCCTGTGTGGCCTTTGACGAGACTGGCACTCGCCTTGGCTGGGGCGGAGGCTATTATGACCGGTATCTTGCCCGGGGCACGGAGGCTCTGCGCATCGGCGCGGCCTTTGAGGTCCAGCGGATGGCGGCGCTTCCCCGGGCGCAATGGGATGTGCCCTTGTCGGTCCTTGTGACCGAGGAGGGTGTTTGGCGCTTTGTGTGAAAGATAAAAGCCTGAGCTTTTTAAGCTCAGGCTTTTGTAGACGGTCAAAGAAGTAAGATTTGCCCTGTGAAGCCCGGGCAGGGCGAGCCGCCGTGGCCGTGGTCACAAAGGCGGCATAAAAAAGCCGGGGGCCCGCCGCGGCGAGTCCCTGAATATATTTAAAGGAAAGGACGGCTGTCCACGGCCAGCTTTTCTTCCAGATGGATGAGTCGTTTTGTGATATTTTTGGAAGCTTCATCGGCGGCTTTGTACTCGTTGAGGTATTTGCTCAGGGATTTCACGCCCATGTTGCAGCCGTCGGTGATGAGATCGGCCACGGTGGCGTCGGTGGGCTTTACGCTGAGCATGGCATTGGTTTTCAGCCAGGACATACTCCGGGCCATGGGGTTCGGGTCCTTGCCCCGGTCAGAAAAGCGGTCCAGGGCGCTTTGCAGTTCCCGGTCAAGCTGTTCGTGGGCGGTTTTGCACTCGCTGAGACAGCGGCGGTAAGCGGGGGCGCGGACGTTGTCCAGTACCTCGTCAATGGCGGAAACGCCCATTTTGATGCCGGCGTCACATTCCCGCAGCAGGCGGATGGTATCCTGTTCGATCATAAAAAGCCTCCTTGTTGTTTGCTATCAGTATGCCCGGTTTTGGCAGCAATAAGCATGAAAAAACGCCGGCACAGGCTGTGTCGGCGTTTTTTTGTCTGCGGATGCTCAGAACAGGGGGGAGATGAGCGTATCCTGATATTCGTAATATACGATGGTGCCGTTGTTCAGGCCGAACACCTCCACCAGAAGACCGTCGGAAAGGCCGGTGGTCACTTCCACGGGGTCAGTGAGTTCGTCGTGCTTCTCATCGTAGCCGGTGTAGACGAAGCATTGGCCGTTCTGTTCCATCACGGCCTCAGCGGGCAGAGTGCAGGCGGCTTCGGTCTCCGAAAGGACGATGGTGGCGGCGGCGTTCATGCCGGTGCGCATGTCCAGATCCCGCAGGAGCTCCACGGTCACCAGGAATTTGGGGCTGCCGCCGTTGCTGGTGGCCTCGGCGGCGATCTCGGTGATGGTGCCGGTGAAGTTTTTGTTCAGCGCGTCCAGATGCAGGATTACGTCCTGCCCTTCGCTGAGGGCCAGGATGTCCAGCTCGTCGATGGAAAGCTCCACCGTCATGCTGTTGTCCGGGGTAATGGCACAGATCTGAGTCTCGGTGAGCGTGTAGCTCTGTTCCTGAGCGGCCCCGGCGATCCCGGTCATGGCGCCGGCGGTCATACTGGTGCCCGTGCCGGTGGTCATGCCGGACTTGCTGCTGTTGCTGCTGGAGGAGCTGCTGCTCATTTCATCGGAGGCGCTGCTGTCGGATTCCGTTGTGGGCGTGGGGGTGGGCGAGGTCTCCGGTTTGCCGTCGGACTTGCCGGGTGCGGAGCTGCTGCCGGGGTGGCGCACGATCCAGAGAAGGGCGCCGTTTTCGCTGCCCACATAGGTGAGAACCAGGTGGTCGCCGGCCTGGATGTCGGACACTTCGCCCAACTCCCAGAGGCCGGTGTTGTAGACCAGAACGGTGATGGTTTCCGCGGGCGTCAGAGTGCTTTGCCGGGTGTAATCCAGAGAGGAGAGGGCGGCGATGTCGGCATAATGCACGGGACTGTCGCTGTCGGCGATGCGAAGCTCCAGCCCGCCGTCGGTCACGGCGCTGACCTTAGCGTAAACATCCGCAAAATAAGCGAAAGATGTATCGTCTTCGTCCTCGGGGTCGCTGCTGCCGGCCGGGGTGGGGCTGACTTCGGGGTCAGGGGTGACTTCCGGATCGCCCTCCGTCTCCGGGGTGGGGCTGACTTCGGTGTCGGGGGAGACTTCCGGAGCGTTCTCCGTTCCCGGGGTGGGGCTGTCTTCGGTGTCGGGGGTGACTTCCGGATCGCCCTCCGTCTCCGGGGTGGGGGAGACTTCTGCCTCGCCGTCCAGTGCGTCGGAAATACCCACGGGGGTCAGCGGCTGGATGTCCACATCGGCCAGAAGCCGGAGCTGGGGCTGTTCGCCCTGCCAGGCGATGCCCATGAAGCCGGCCATGTTCATGCCCTGGTTCTGGCTCTGGTTCTGGGATGCGGTCTGGCCGGAGGTTTCGGTGATCTCGGCGATGAAGCCGCTTTCCCCGGCGTAGACGCCGCCGTCCTGATACAGCTGAAAGAGCTGCTGCATCTGCCGCTCCATCTCCTGCCGCTGGGACAGCAGACCGGCATAGCTGGCGGAGCTGTCGGTATAGGTCAGCGTGAGGAGCGTTTCGCCGGCGGAAACGGATTCCTCCAGCGAGACGGACACGCTGTCCACGCTGCCGTAATAGCCGGTGACCTTCAGCTCGCTGTGGATGTAAAGACTGCCGCTGCCGAGGAGATTGCCGTCTTCATCCCGCACCGCGGCGGCTTCGCCGGGGGTGGGGCCCTGGTCGCTGACGGTGATGGTGGCCCGGCTGCCGGCGATGGTGGAGACCCGGCCGGTCATAACGGTGCCGTCGGTGAGCTCCACCTGCATGGTCTGGCCGGCCCGCACGCCGGTGGCGGAGATGTCCACGGCCATCTTGCCGTCCAGCGACAGAAGCAGCAGAGCGCTGTTTTCATACATCACATCTGCCACGGCATCGCCGCTTTCGGCGTAAATGGCCTTGATGCGGCCGTCGGCAGGGGCGGTGACGGTAACGGTGCTGTCGCCGTCCCGGGCGTCCTCGATGCGCTCGTCCAGCTCATCCATGGCGGTCTGCAGCTCGGCAATGGAGAGCATGACGCTGGTGGTGTCCACGGTGGCGATCAGATCGCCGGGGACTACCAGGTCGCCGTTTTCCAGCACGAATTCCAGAGCCACGCTGTCCGGGATGCTGATATAGGAAGCGTCCGGATCCAGCAGAGTACCGGCAGAACGCAGGGCGCTCTGGATGGTGCCGGGAACGGCCTGGGCGCTGGCGATGGAACGGACGGTCTCCTGCTGGGCGGCTGTGATGCGGGGCAGCAGGGCGATGCCCAGCGCCACGATCAGCAGGCAGGCCAGAAAGACGATCCAGCCGCCCTTTTTCCGCCGGGGAGGCTTGACTTCGGCGCTGTGGGCGCCGCTGTGTTTGGTTTTCTTTTCGGTGTTGTTCATGCAGTGCCTCCGATCAGCCGCCGTAGCGCAGGGCTTCGATGGGCGGCATCTTGGCCGCTTTGTTGGCGGGATACAGGCCAAAGATCAGGCCGATGATAACGCAGAAGATCACGGAGATCAGCACCACGCTGCCCTTCAGGGTGAAGACCATGCCCACGCCGGACACGACCACGGTCACGATGCGAAGGATGGCCCAGGACAGGAAAATGCCCACGGCGCAGCCCAACAGACACAGCACCACGGATTCCATGAGGAACTGCAGAAGGATGGCCCCACGGCCGGCACCGATGGCTTTGCGGATGCCGATCTCCCGGGTGCGTTCCGTGACGGTGACGAGCATGATGTTCATGATGCCGATGCCGCCGACGATCAGGCTGATGGCGGCGATGCCGCCCAGCATGATCTCCAGGGTGGAGGTGACGCTGCTCATGGCGCTTTCGATCACGTCCGAGGAGGATACGGAATAGGCGGAAGAATCAGAGTCATAATGCTCGTAAAGCAGAGCGTTGATGGCGATTTCCGCCTCTTCCAGGGTGTGCCCCTCCGCCGCGGAGACGTAGAAGGTGCTCACGGCGCTGGCCACTGAGTCTGTGAGCCGGGGCAGGGTGGTATAGGGAATGTAAACGGCGCTGCTGCCGCCGCCGAAGGCGGAGGTCAGGCTGCTTTCGTCCTCGTCCAGCACGCCGGCCACGGTGAATTTCACGCCGTTGAGAGCGATCTCGTAGCCCACGCAGTCGGTGTAGCCCACCAGGTTTTCCGCGGCCTCGGTGCTGAGAACGCAGATGTAGCTGTGGTTATCCAGATCGCTGGTTTTGATGAAGCGTCCGAACTCCAGGGCCAGCCCCTGCACATCGTAGTAGGAGGGCATAACGCCGCTCACCTGCACGGTGGCGCTGGTGCTGTCGTACTTGCCGGTCATGCTGGTCTGCAGGACCGGGGAGGCCTCGCCCAGGTTTTCGGCCTGGGACCATTCGGTCATGTCGTCCAGGGTGATGGTGGGGGAATAGCTGGTGCTGACGGAAACCGTGAGGAGGTCCGTGCCCAGGGAGGCGATGGTGTCCGTGACGGAGCTGGTGGCGCTGCTGACGATACTGACAAGGACCACCAGCGACATCACGCCGATGATGATGCCCAGCATAGTGAGGAAGGAGCGGAGCTTGTTGCCGAGAATGGACTTCGCGGCCATTTTGAGAGACTGGATCATGCTTTCACCTCCGACACTCTGCCGTCCCGGATGCGGACCACCCGGGCGGCCTGCTGGGCCACTTCGTCGTCATGGGTGATGAGGACGATGGTGTTGCCCTGCTGGTGAAGCTGGCGGAAGATCTCCATGATCTCGGCGCTGGTGCGGGAGTCCAGGTTGCCGGTGGGCTCGTCGGCCAGGATCAGGGAGGGGCGGGAGGCGATGGCCCGGGCAATGGCCACGCGCTGCTGCTGGCCGCCGGAAAGCTCGGTGGGATAGTGCTTGGCCCGGTTCTGAAGCTGGACCCGGGCCAGGGCGTCGCTGACGCGCTTGCGGCGTTCGGATTTCTTCACGCCCTGATAGATCAGAGGCAGCTCCACATTTTCTTCTGCCGTGAGCTTGGGGATCAGGTTGAAGCTCTGGAACACAAAGCCGATCTTGCGGCTGCGCACCCGGGTGATCTCCCGTTCGGTGTATTCCTCGATGGGGGTCCCGTCCAGCAGATAGCTGCCGGAGTCGGCCATGTCCAGGCAGCCGATGATGTTCATAAGGGTACTTTTGCCGCTGCCGGAGGGGCCGATGATGCTCACGAATTCCCCCGGACGGACATGCAGGCAGGCATTGTCCAGCGCCCGGACCTGCTCATCGCCGATGGTATAGACCCGGCAGATGTTTTCAAGTTTTATCATCCCCGGCCACCTCTGGACATTTCGCCGCTGGAGAAGCCGCCGCCGCCAAAGCTGCTGAAGCCGGAAGAACTGCTCTGGGCCTGGGTGTAGTAGACGGTGTCGCCTTCGCTGAGGCCCTGGGTGATCTCGATGTTGCCGTTGCCGGTGACACCGATCTCCACGCTGGCCGCGCCGGTGAGCTCGCCGAGCTCGGCGTCATAGCCGGTATACACATAGTAGGTGTTGCGGCTGGACTGCACGGCGACCGAGGGCAGCAGCAGGGCATTTTCCGCGCCGGAGATGGAGATGGCTGCCGTGGCGGTCATGCCGGAACGCATGGAATCGGTGCGCTCCATGGTGAGGGTCACGGCGTATTGGGTCACGCCGCCGGAGCTGGTGCCCTCGGTGGCTACTTCGGTGACGGTGGCGCGGAAGGTCTCGTCCTCGATGGAGCTGACGGTCACGGTGGCGTCCTGGCCGGCGCTGAGGTTGAGAATGTCGGACTCGTCCACATACACGGTGACCACGATGCTGTCGCTGGGGCGGATGCTCAGAAGGGTGCTGTCGGTGCTGCTGGCGGTGGTGGGCATATTGCGGTCGCTATAGGACAGGCTGTCCACCTTGCCGGCAATGGGGGCGTAGATGCCGCCCTCCTGGTAGATGGTGATGAGGGTCTGCAGATCCTCTTCCAGCGCGGCGCGCTCCTGCAGAAGGCTTTCATAGTGCGCGGTGTAGCTGGTGTTGGAGAGGGTGAGCAGGGTGTTGCCGGCATAGACCCATTCGTTCACGGAGACATAGAGATAGTCCACCGTGCCGGCGTAGCCGGTGATGGCCAGCGGTTCATGGATCTTCAGGGTGCCGGTGCCGATCTCCACGTCGTCCTTGGAGACGGTCACTTCCTCGCCGTAGGCGGGGCCGTAGTCGGTCAGGAGCACCTGCACGGTGTCGCCGGCGATGCGGTCGATGGTGCCGGTGAAGCTGTCGCCGTCGGCTTCGGTGACGGTGACGCTGTCGCCCACGGCCAGCTCCGGCAGCGCTTCCTCTTCCTGGGGTTCCCCGGAACCGGCGGAGGGATTGTCGTTGCGGCTCATGTCCAGGGTGACGGTCATATAGCCGTCCAGCGACAGAAGGATCAGAGCGCCGTCCTCGTACATCACGGCGGACACGTCCTCACCCACCGCGGCATACACGGCCTTGACACGGCCGCTCACCGCGGCGGTGATCGAGCTGTCCACCTCTTCGGTCTCGGCTTCGCTGAGCTCTTCGTCCAGCTCATCCAGCTCCGTCTGAAGCTCGGCCATGGCGGTGATGATGCTTTCCGTGTTCACCGTGGCCAGAAGGTCGCCCACCTCCACGGTCTCCGAGCGGTTGACAAAGATCTCATCCAGCAGGAGCTTGGCCGGCAGGATCACTTCCGAGCTCTCTTCGTTGGACAGCGTGCCGGAGCCGGAGACGGTGGTGCGGATGCTGCCGGTGGAAACGGTGGCTGTCAGCACCTCCAGTTCTTCGGTTTCGGCGTATTTTTCGGTGATGCTGCGCTGCAGGAACATCAGGCCCACGGCGACGGTGGCGATCACCAGCGCCACGATGAGGCAGGTGATAAGGATGCGCTTTTTGCGGCGCCGCTTCTGCTGCGGCGACAGACGGTTCATGCTCATGGATGAGACCTCCCCAAATGCTGCTTATAATACTATATTTAGTAAGTATACATTATATAAAACGCAAGTTCTTGAAGTAATTGTAAACAGTATAGCATTGGGTTTATGAATTGAACAAGATATTAAAGGAAATATTTTGGGAAATTTTTGTGAATAGAATGAAATGGGGGCGCTGAGGGATCCGGCATACCGGCTGCGGCCAGCGGGAGGGCAGGATTTGCGCAGTTGTTGGCAGAAAATGCGGTTTACACTGGCGGTGTGTGCCATTATAATAATATCGAAAAACTATTGATTAAATAGTTTGATTTATTTTCGATTTATTATCTACCGGGTGGAAGTGTATGAAAATTCTGATCCGCGGCGGGCGGCTGATCGACCCCGCCAATTCCATCGATTCAGTTCATGACCTGCTGCTGGCGGAGGGGAAAGTGGCAGCGGTGGACCCGGAAGCGCCGGAGGCCGAGCTGGTTATCGAAGCCGCCGGCAAAATCGTCTGTCCCGGTTTTATCGACATCCACATGCACGAAGACCCGGTAGGACCCGACGGCCGCATTGCGGACGACGAAGCGACCGCCATTCAGAACTGCATGCTGCGCATGGGCGTGACCACAGCCATCGGCGGCAACTGCGGCGAAAACAAATACCATCCCGCGGACTATCTTGACCTGCTGGATGCCCAGGGCTGCGCGGTGAACATGGGCATGCTGGCGGGGCATGAATTTTTTCGCCATCAGGCGGGCTGCATGGACAAATACGGCCCGGCCACCGAAGCGCAGAAAGTGCAGATGGCGGCGGAGATGGAAGACTGCCTGAAGCGGGGCTGTCTGGGCCTGTCCTACGGCATCCGCTACATTCCCGGCATCGATATGGACGAACTGATCCAGACCGCTGCGGGCTGCCGCCGCCAGGGGGGCATCATCGCCGCCCACATCCGGGACGACGCCGAGGGCGTTTTCGCTGCGGCGAAGGAATTTCTGGATACCGGCCGGCACCTGGGTGTTCCCGTAGAGCTGTCCCACATCGGCAGTATGGCCGGCTTCGGGCAGATGGAGCGCTTTTTGCGGCTGGTGGACCGTTACCGGGCAGAGGGACTCAGGGTTGGCTGCGACTGCTACCCCTATGAAGCCTTTTCCACCGGCATCGGCTCCACCACGTATGATGACGGCTGGTATAACCGCTACGGCTGCGGTTATGAGGTCGTGGAGCTGGCGGAAGGAAAGTACAAGGGCCGGCGCTGCACAAAAGAGATGTTTGACGAAGTGCGCAGAGATTTTCCCGCCTGCATGACCATATGCTATGTTATGCAGAAGCCGGAGGTGGATATGGCCTTCCGTCATCCCGGCGTGATGCTGGGCAGCGACGGCACCCTCAGCCAGGGCCAGGGGCATCCCCGGGCCGCCGGGGCCTTTCCCCGGCTGATCGCCCGCTATGTCCGGGGCGGGGTGATCTCCCTGTATGAAGCGGTGAACAAAATGACCGCCATGCCTGCGAAGCAGCTGGGGCTTGAAAGCAAGGGCCGGCTGAATGTGGGCGCGGACGGGGATGTGGTGATCTTCGATCCGGAGACGGTGGAGGATACCGCCACCTTTGCCCAGCCGCTGCGGACGCCCAAGGGCATGGAATATGTGATCATCGGCGGCACGGTGGCCGCCCGGGATGGAAACATCCTCTGCCGCAAGGCAGGCAAATCTGTCAGAAAAACCTAAGGAGGATAAAACATATGTCTAACACCCCCAAGAACTCCGGCGGCAAGCTCAAGAAGGAACTGGGCTTGTTCTCCGGCGTGAGCCTCGTGGCCGGCATGACCATCGGCTCCGGCATCTACTACCTGGGCAGCTACGTTCTGGAGCGCACCAACATGTCCATGGGCATGGCTCTGATCTGCTGGCTGGTGGGCGGCGTGATCAGCATTCTGGGCGGCCTGTGCTTTGCGGAGCTGGGCGCGGAAATGCCTGTGACCGGCGGCCTGACCACCTACCTGTCCAAGGCCTACCACCCCATGCTGGGCTTCATCAACGGCTTCTCCGGCTTTTTGCTCACCTGCTCGGGCTCCATCGCGGCCCTGGCCATGGCGGCGGTCACCGCCTTTGCCGAGCAGTTCGGCCTGAGTGACCTGGCTGTGAAGCTCATCGCCATTGCCATCATCGTGATCTTCACCCTGGTGAACCTCAAGGGCGTCAAGTTCGGCGCTGCCTTCCAGAACTTCTCCATGGTGGTCCGCGTGATCCCCCTGGCGCTGGTGATCATCATCGGCCTGTTCTTCGGCACCCAGACCCCCGATCTGAACCCCGCCACCGCTTTCCAGGGCGAAAAGGCCGGCATCTTTGACGTGATCAAGCTCATCGGCTACGCCACCTTCGCCAGCCTCTGGGCCTATGAAGGCTGGACCAACCTCAACACCGTGGCCGGCGAGATGAAGAAGCCCCGCCGGGATATCCCCCTGGCCATCATCATCTCCATGGGCTTCATCACCCTGGTCTACACCCTGTTCAACCTGGCCATCTACCGCGTCATCCCCGCCGCTGAGGTCAACAGCATGATCGCTGAAGGCAACCTCTATCTCGGCACCGAGACCGCCACCCGCGTTCTGGGCGGCGTTGGCAAGTGGATCGTGCTCATCGGCATGACCGTGGGCATCATCGGCACCGTCAACGGCGACTGCCTGGTTTTCCCCCGCACCTACTACGCCATGTCCAAGGGCGGCTACTTCTTCAAGGGCCTGAGCAAGGTCAATGAAAACGGCGTGCCCGCCAATGCGGTCCTGCTGTCTTCCGCCATGGCTATCCTGCTGGTGTGCTTCAACAGCCTTCAGTCTCTGACCGACTGGCTCATCACCGTCAGCGCTCTTATCAACCTGCTGGCCGTGATCGCGGTGCTCATCTTCCGGGTGAAGTACCCCGATATGGAGCGTCCCTACAAGGTCTGGGGCGGCGTGCCTGCCATCATCCTGACCATCATCTTCTTCCTGGTGCTGCTGATCAACAACTTCGTTTCCGATCCCATCACTTCCCTGAAGGGCCTGATCATCATCGCCATCTGCATCCCCTTCTACTTCCTGTTCCGCAAGCTCAACGGCGGCAAGGAGTATGACACCGACCTCATCGACAACGAGGAAGAAGAATGACCAAAACCGAGATCCTGCAGCGCGTCAGCGCTCTGAGCGGCGATGTGGGCCTTTACTACAAGAACCTGGTCACCGGGGAAAGCTTCGGCTACCGGGAGCGGGATATGTTCGAGGCCGCCAGCGTCATCAAGCTGCCCATCTATGCCGTCATCATGAAGCTGGCGGCGGAGGGTAAGGTGTCGCTCTCCGAGATCATCACCTGCCGGGATGAGGACAAAGTGCCCCCCTGCGGCGCGCTGTATTTCTTCACCGGGGATGTGGATGTGGACATCAATACCCTCTGCGGCCTGATGATCTCCCTGTCCGACAATGCGGCCACGAACCTTCTCATCCGGCGCTTTGGTATTGATTTTCTCAACGAAGAGTTCAGGAAGATCGGCCTGAAGGATACCCATCTGGAGCGGCGGCTGTTTGACCCGGAATCCGCGGCCAGGGGCATGGAAAACCGTATCGTTCCCGCGGAGATGGGCGAGCTGCTGGAGAGCATCTGGCGCCATGACTTCGTGAATGAAGAAGTCAGCGCGGCCATGGAAAAGCTGCTTCTGGAGCAGCAGATCAACCACAAGATCCCCGGCTACCTGCCGGAGGGTACCCCCGTGGCCCACAAGACCGGCGAGGACGACGGCATCACCAACGATGTGGCCGTTGTCTATGCCAGGGAGCCCTATGTGCTTTGCTTTGCCTCCAACCGGACGGACGTCCCGGCGGCGGAGCGGGCCATCCGGGAGATCGCCCTGGCTCTGATGAACTGAAAAAACCATAACAAACTGAAACCGGCACAGCCTTGGCTGTGCCGGTTTTGCTTTGGGAGGGAAGTGTTCCTGACTTCCATTGTTGTTTATCTGCCCAGGAGCAGGGCCAGGGAGCCGCTTTCGATCATGGTCTGGAAGAAGAAATACAGACCCAGGCCAAGCACTGCCAGAAAACAGAGCGCCAGCACGATGACCAGCGGGGCTTTGCGCAGTTTCTCCCGGGAGCGCTGCCGGCCGGGGATGGGCTGGCCGCAGGCCGGACAGAGCTCCAGCCCGGCGGCGATGGGACTTTCGCAGAGCGGGCAGAGCTCGGACTGGCCCTCGTAAGGGTTGTTATAGTAGCGGAAGCCGGGACTCAGGCCGTTGGCCTGGCGCACCAGACGGCGGGCGGTCTTTTCGCTTTGCTTCATGGCGGGAATCCTTTCCTGTTCGGTGTTCAGCGTCTGGCAAACTTCCGCAGCTGTTCCATGGCGATGACGTCGTGCTTTCGGCGGAAGCCGTGGGTGCCGCCGTCGATGATGTGAAGCTCGGCGTTGGCGTAGGCCGCCTGAGCGCGGCGGGAATAGTCTGTGGGGACGATCCGGTCCCTGGTGCCGTGTACGATCAGAACGGGGCCGGTGTAATCCCGGATCTCGGCGATGGAGTCCATGGCCAGCACATCGGCGGGGTAGCAGGGGCCCAGCTTCATGGGGCCGCAGCGGATGAGCGGGGGAAGGTTCTGGGGATCGAATCGGGCAAACATCATTTTGCCGGCCCGGGCGTCGTCGGGGATGCAGAGGGCCGGGTAGAACATGACCAGCCGGCTGGCCAGGCCCGGGTGACGGGCGGCGGTGATCCCGGCGACAAAGCCGCCCTGGCTGCAGCCCATGAGCAGAAGCTCTTTTCCGTTGTAGGGTCGGCTTTGACAGTAGCGGATCACGGCTTCCAGATCCTTCACTTCGGTCAGCACGGACATGTCCGTGGTCTTGCCGTCGCTCTTGCCTTTGATCACGCTGCCGCCGCAGAAGTCAAAGCAGTAGGCGCAGTAGCCCAGCCGGGCCAGCTCTTTGGCATAGGGGCGGACGGTGTCCTGGAAGGCCATGAAGCCATGGCAGACGATGGCCACCGGCAGATCGTCACCCACCGGGCGGTACTCCGTGCCGCGGATGGTCAGGCCGTCCCGCTGGCATTCAAAGACCGAAACGGTATAGGGTTGCGGCGTTTTTGACTTTTTTCCAAAGGCGAACATGCGCTTCCTCCGATCATATATTCTTTCGTGCGTAATACTGCGTGGCATCGAGGACGCCGTTGGCCGGCATGCGCTTGGCCCGTGGCAAAGTCCTCTGTTTGCTTCATGTTGTCTTGATTATACAGGCAATGGAGGGATTGTTCAACTGCCGGTCACTGCCGGCGGAGAATATAAAAACACCGAAACCGGTTGGTTTCGGTGTTTGTGTTTATCGGATCAGCCCCGGAGCTCCGCGTCGAAGTTGGGGTCGGTGTCGTAGCCGGACATGGACAGGATCTCGGCGGTGTCGATGCCGGTGCCGGGGGTCACTTCGGCGGTGACGCCGTCGGCAGAGAAGCTCAGCACGGCGCTGTCCTTGGCTTCCCAGGCGACATTGGTGTCGATGTAGTCAAGGCTCACCTGAACGCCGGCGTCGGTGCGCAGGACTTCTGCCATGATGCCGTAGTTATCGCCGCGGCAGAAGGAGCCGTAGTTGACGTAGGTGAAGTTGATCTCGACCTTCTCGGTGGGGTTGCTGTAGTCGTAGGTGAAGCTGGAGCCGGCAGGGCAGATGGTGCCGTAGCGGGGATCCTGGAAGGTGTGGTTATGGCCCCAGAGGAAGACCACGTTGGGGTACTTGTTCAGCACTTCGATGAGAGCGCCGTTGTTCTCGCTCTGGCGATGGTCGCCGCCGGGGATGCTGTGAGAGGCGGTGGCGCAGGAAAGGTGCAGGGGGAAGTGGCTGAGAATGAACACGGGGATATCGCTGGGGGCGGCGGCCAGATAGGCGTCCACGGCGTCAATGTCTTCCTGGGGGAAGCCCATGGCCTCCTGGGCGGAGCCCAGGTCGTAGACGATGTAGTCTTCGGTCACGGCCACCTCGCCGATGCGGGTGTGGCCTTCGCCCAGCTCATCCCAGGTGGCGCCGGGGGCGCCGGACTTGAATTCCTGGTTGCCGGTGGTGATGTTGTAAGCGCCGGGCATGAGGGTATCCATAACGGACATGAAGCTCACATAGGTGTCTTCCACCCATTCCTTCTCGCAGATATCGCCGGAATAGTTGAGCATGATGAACTGATCGCCGTAAGCGTCCTGAATGTCCATGATCCAGCCTTCATAGCCGGGGATCTCGGCGTGGACGTCGCCGGTGAAGGCGATATAGACCGCGTCTTCGGGCAGGTCAAGCTCCACGGGCTCGGAGCGGGTCACGCTCTGGCTGGGGGCGGGGGGCTCGTCAACGATCTCTCCGGAGGCTTCTCCGGAGGCGTCGCCGGCCACGGCCTCCACGGCGGGAGCTTCGGCGACTTCCGCGGCGGGCTCGGCGGGGACTTCGGCCACGGCCTCCACAGCGGGCTCTTCCGCCGGGGCTTCTTCCTGGGCGCCGCAGGCGCACAAAGTCAGCAGCATGCAAAGCGCAAGCAGCAGGGACAGGATCTTTTTCATACTTGTTCTCCTCTCAATATGTATGATTATTCATTATAACAGTTTATTAATAAATGGCAACGGTTTATTAACAAATGGCCAGGAAAAAACAGGACGGGTAAAAGAAAAACACCGAAGCAAGGCGCTTCGGTGTTTTGCTGTGGCAGAGATTGCTCCCTCCGGGAGAAACACAATTTCAGATATGGATGCACGAAAGGAAAAGGAGTGGAGGGAGCAATTTCTTTCTGTCAGGCAGCCGGTTCGGCGCTGGGTTCGCCGCTGGGCTCGCCGGAGGCACCGCCGCTGCTCTCGGGCAGCTCCACGTCCTCGTTGAAGGTGCCGACACCGCCGGCGGCCACAAACTCGTCCCAGGTGGAGGCGTTGTAGCCGCTTTCGGAGAAGAACATATCCCAGGGCTGGCTGCTCAGGTCAATGTCTTCCCAGCTGTTGAGGGCTTCCAGAGTGGCTTTGATGCCTTCCGGATCGGGACTGCGGTCCACAAAGGCCTCGATGAGCCAGGCTTTATAGTCGTCAAAGCTGACTTCCTCCTTGCCGCCGCAGCCGGCCAGCAAGCTCAGAAGCATCAGCGCGCAAAGGCAGAGGGAAATGGCTTTTTTCATAGTTTTATCTCCTTTTTAGATTTTACGGGTAGAAGATTTCGCCCCGGATCTGTTTGCCGATGGAACGGCCGCACTCCCGGCCCAGGCACACGGCCATGCCGATGGAAACGCCCAGCATGGGGGTGAAGTAGTCCCGGCCGAAGCGGCCGCTGGTGGTGTTGCCGGAGGCGAAAAGACCGGGGATGGGCTTCCAGTCCGGGCCAAGAACACGCTGGTCGCCGTCGGTCCAGAGGCCGCCCACGGTGACCATGTAGTTTCCGATGCCCGCCTGCTTGTCGATGACCTGCACAAAGTACGGGCCGTTGTCCAGCGGGAACAGCACGGCAGGGTCGCGGCCGAACTCTTCGTCACGCCCGGCGTGGGCCATCTCGTTGTACTTCTCCCAGTTTTTGATGATATTCTCCTTCACGCGCTCGTCGATGTCGGGGATGTAGGAGAGACATTCCTCGATCGTATCGCCCGCGTAGGTCAGCATGTTGTAGCCGCCCATCTCTCCGGAGCTGATGTCCGCACTCTGGCCCCGGTTGGCATAGGCCTCGTCCATCTTCGTGCGGATGGTCTCCAGCGTGCCGCCGGACGGATCGGTAGAGCCGTGGGCCGGGGCCACATACTGCATCGTCTCCGGCAGATTGTTGTCGTAGATGCAGTACATGCGCTCACGGTTCGTAAAGAGCATGGGGAAGCAGCGGTGCTCCAGCGTGCCCCAGAACTCGTTCATAAAGCGCTTTCCCTGCCAGTCCAGCCATATCCCCTGGGGATGGCCCGGGCAGGCTGTGAGCCCCGGGTTGCCTGTCAGCCAGGGCTGGCGGCCGTCCATGGTGGGAACGCCGCTCTGCTCGTGCTGTGCGCCGGCCCATACCGCCATGGCGATGCCGGAGCCGTCCCGGTCCGCGCCCATCTGGCCCAACTCGTCCTGCTCCTGCATCTGGGCTACAAGGTCTGCCAGCATATCACTGGTCATGCTTTCGTTGGAGCCGAAGCCGCCGGTGGAGATCACCACATAATCCGCCTTGATGCGGAAGTATTCCTCCGTCTCGTTGTTGAAAATCACCGCGCCCTTAACAGCGCCGTCCGCGTCTGTGATGAGGTGCTCGGCATGGCAGTTGAAGAAATACTGCGTGCCCTGCTCCTCGCAGTAAGCGCGGTTCAGCTTATAGACGGTCGCTTGTTCGGGATGCAGCGTCGGGGCCCAGAATTTCAGACCTCCGATCTCGCCCAGTACATGGGGGCGCACCTCCTCGTTGTTGTGGGACCAGAATTTCACGTCCCACGACTGCTTTTGCGCGTCTGTGCAGCGGGAGATGTGCCAGTCCAGAGATTCGCCGCCGTTCTGGGCGAATTTCATGACGAGCTCGGGATTTGCGTAGTTGTTGCAGTTCAGCATCCAGTTGTTGTAAAACTCGATGGGGTCTACCTCGGGCGCACCCCAGTATTCCTGACAGAATTTGGAGTTGATGACGCCCTCGTCGCCGCCCCGCAGCTCGTACATAGCCTCGGTCTGTGCTTCGACGACCATGACCTTGTAGCCTTCCTCGTTGAGCTCCAGACAGGCCGCATTGCCCGCGTAGCCGCCGCCGATGATGAGGACCTGGGTCTCCAGTTCGTTCTTGATTTTGCTGTCCGGGATGGGATCGGGTGCGATCTTCCAGTCGTTGACCTGCCAGATCAGATGGTTTTCGTTCTTCTCCTGGGCAAAGCTGAAGTCGCCCGATGCCATGCCGCCGGAGGCGCCGCCCATTTCGGAGCTGGCGGCAAACACCGGCAGACCGAAGAGATTTATGGCCGCGGCGCCAAGACCCACAGCGCCGGCGTTTTTCAGAAATTGCCGGCGGGAAATATACTTCTTTTCCATAAAATAGGTCATCCTTTTCCTTTTTAAAAAGCCCCCGTATTTTCATACGGGGGCCGATGTTTATGCGGGGATCTGTTTATTTGTGAGCTTCGTACCAGGCGTCCAGGTCGATGCCCAGGGACTCATATTCTTCCTTGGTGGGGCCGTAGTTCTCGTCGTCGAAGGACCAGGTCTCATAGGGCT